>NZ_VMBJ01000060.1:0-25928 GCF_010608305.1 Stenotrophomonas sp. AS012628
AAGCCCCCATGGACGGGTTTACGGCGTCCCCGCAATCCGACACCGCCCTGCCCAACCCACAGACAACCCAGAGCCGTTTTGGTTTTGGTTTTGGCTTTGGTTTTGGCTTTGGCTTTCGCTTTGGCTTCGGCAGGTGCAGGGCGCAGCCCTGCCGACCCACCCTTCCCCTGCGCACGAAAACGATTTCACTGTTTTCAGCAAACCGTCATCCCTTCGCCACGCCAGTACCATATTGCGGAGCAGCATGCGCCCGCGCGCGACCCATGCTAAAAAACGCCCGCCCATCGCTTAGATCGATCCAAGAACGACGCTGCGATGGCCGGGAGTTGGGGGAGCAGCAACAGGACGTACCAGGCCACGCGCACGGTGCTACTGCCACTGCATGGCAATAGCGACAATGTCACTTCAAATTAGATCGATTCAAGTTGTCCGTGCCACGTCACCGGATCAATCCAGGAGAGAGGGAGAGATGGGAATGAAGCATTCAACACGTACGCATGGCCAGGACGTACTGGCGTTGGCCATCGCGCTGGCCTTGGCCGCCGCCGTCATTCCGGCTGGCGCCGCCGCGCAGCAGGCCGCTTCCACCGGCGCGCAGGACGCCACCAACCTGGACAGCGTCCAGGTCACCGGCTACCGCTACGCCATTGAAAAGAGCCTTGAGCAGAAGCGCGACGCCAACGCCGTGGTCGAAGTGATCACCGCCGAAGACGTCGGCAAGTTCCCCGACAAGAACGTGGCCGACGCACTGCAGCGCGTGCCCGGCGTGGTCATCACCCGCAGCGGCGGCGAAGGCAAGACCGTCAGCGTGCGTGGCCTGGCACCAGACCTGACCCTGACCCAGTTGAACGGCAACTACGTCGCCACGTCGGAAACCAACGACGAAGCGACCCGTTCGTTCAACTACACCCTGCTGCCGTCGAACATGCTGTCCAGCGCGGAGCTGTTCAAGTCGCCGGAAGCACGCATCGACGAAGGCGGCATCGGCGGCACGGTCATCCTGCACACCCGTCGTCCGCTGGACATGGAATCCAACTCGGGCTTCGTCACGCTCGAGGGCACCTCTTCCGATACCCACCACGATATCGACCCGCAGGCCTCGGCCCTGTATTCGTGGCACAGCAAGGATGAGCGTTTCGGCGTGCTGATCGGCGTGACGCAGCAGAAGCGCACCACCCGTACCATGGAAGCCAGCACCGAGGACTACCAGTGGTATGGCGCTGGCAAGGCGCGCGATGCCTATGGCAACGTGCAGGCGCAGGATGGCATCCACTACTGGTGGGGCAAGTCCGGTTTCAACAACCAGACCGGCGGCAACTACAGCGATTTCTTCATGCCGACGTCGGTCAACTTCGCGGTGAAGGAAGAGAAGCGCGAGCGCAAGGGCGGCCAGCTGACCTTCCAGTTCAAGCCGGTCGACAACGTCACGATGACGGCCAACTACTTCCGCTTCGAACTGCAGGGTGATTACACCCAGAACATGCTGAAGATTCCGGAATGGAGCATGGCCCGCTTCAATGGCGATGGAAACTGGGCCGGTGGACGCCTGCTCAACGGCCTGGACTTCGATCCCAGCGGCAACACCGTTACCGGCGCCCAGTTCGAAAAGCTGGCTGGAAAGACCTACTACTGCAATGAAGACCAGGCCAAGGCTGCCGGCCTCAAGCCCGGTGGCTGGGGCCCGGACGACTGCACGGTTCCGACGCCGCAGCTGACCGGTGGCTACAGCAAGGAAAAGGCGCTGTCGCAGACCGCTGACCTGACCATCGACTGGGACATCAGCCCGCTGTGGAAGGCCTCGTTCACCGGCGGCCGCACCTGGTCCGAAGGTGGTCCGTCGATGAACTTCCGGATGTCGGCCAAGCCGCGCCGCAAGGTCGGCAACGATTACCTGTCGGGCAATCTGTACAGCGCCTGGGATCTGACCGGCACGCCTTCGGCCACCTTCTCGCCCGACCTGCAGCAGCAGCTGATGAACGGCATCGCCGAAGTCGACACCGGCTCGACCGATTCGTCGTGGAAGCGCACCGAGGTCAAGCAGAACTACTTCCAGGCCGACGTCACCAAGCTGTTTGAATCCGGCTGGCTGGACTCCATCCAGTTCGGTGCCAAGTACCGTGATGGCCAGGTCCACCGCAACACCGGCAACACCTACTGGGTGTGCCCGGGCCGTGACCCGGCCGACTATGACAACAGCCGCTACCAGAGCGGCTGCGATCCGACTGCCGGCGATGCGCAGCCTGGCTTCTTCCTGTCCAACCCGATCAGCAACATCGCTGGTGGCTTCAATGCCAACGTTTTCCCGGGCATCAACTACCCGGCCTACATCGACTACCTGAACAAGACCTACGGCGGTTCGCACAACCGTACCGAGGAAGACTTCGTCTACAACGTCAACGAGAAGATCTATTCGGGCTACTTCCAGGCCAACTTCCGCACCGAGCGTCTGCGCGGCAACGTTGGCGTGCGCGTGGTGCGCACCAAGCAGTTCGCGCAGTCCTCCGACTCGATCGAGAAGTTCAACGACTACTTCCTGGACAACGCGTCCGGCGCGCCGATGGCGTGCACCGATCCGGCCGCTGCAGCCTACCCGACCTACAGCTGCGAGAGCGGCTTCGTGCGCCTGCCGCACGACCTGGCGCAGAGCAAGACCTACAGCCTGATCGGCGTGGATCGCACGTACACCGACGTGCTGCCGAGTTTCAATATCGCCTGGGACATCACCGACACGCTGGTGCTGCGTGGCGCCGCATCGAAGGTGATCGCCCGCCCCGGCTACACCGACATCGCAGCACCGGGCGCACTGAGCTATTACAGCGAAGAGTACGTCAATGATCGCCGCGTTGCCGGTGGCGCTTCGACCGCAGGCTGGGTGGGCCAGGGCAGCAACAAGCAGCTGGAACCGTTCAAGGCCACCCAGTTCGACCTGGGCCTGGAGTGGTACTTCCAGCCGGGCGCAGTCGCCGGCGTCGGCCTGTTCCGCAAGAACGTGGACAACTTCACTTTGCCGGTGGTGCGCGACACGCCGATGGTCATCAACGGTGAAGCGGTGAACGTGCAGCGCTACGAGACCCAGGCCAATGGCCGCGATGGTGTGTCGCAGGGCGTCGAGCTGTATGGCCAGTACACCTTCGATTTCGGCTTCGGCGTGCAGGCCAACTACACCTACAACGACACCAACCTGGCCTCGATTGTTCTGGACGGCCAGGAAATCGGCTCCTCGCCGCTGGTTGGCAGCGCCAAGAACCAGGCCAACGTCACGGTGTTCTACGAGAACGAGAAGTTCCTCGCGCGCGCTTCGTTCAACCGTCGCGGCCAGGTGGTCGGCGGGCTCAACAATGGCCTCACCGTCTACACCGAACCGTATGACCAGCTGGACCTGAATGTTGCCTACAACCTGACCCCGGACTGGACCCTGACCGCCTCGGTGATCAATGCCACCAAGTCCGAGCAGCGCGTGCACCTGGGCAATGACACCAAGGCCCGCCTCGTCTCCAACACCTACGCAGGCCGCCAGCTGTACTTCGGCGCCACCTGGAAGTTCTGAAGCACGACGGGTTGCGCGGGTACGCCCGGCGCAACCCACGCCCTGCTCCGGCGGGGACGTTCCTCCACGGCAGCCACGCTGGTACAGGTGGCTGCCGTTTTTTGTCGGCGCCTTGCCTGTCGTTCAGCCCGGCGCTTGACCCTGCCATCGTTGGAAGGTGCACACTGACTCCACCCCAAGAGCACCGAAGGAGCTACAGATGGAATTCCATGTTGAAGGCATGACCTGCGGTGGTTGCGCGCGCAGCGTGACCCGCGCGATCCAGCAGATCGATCCGAACGCCAGCGTGGTTGCCGACCCGCCGACCGGCCTGGTCAAGGTGCAGACCACCGCGTCGCAGGAACAGGTGTTCGCCGCGGTGAACGATGCAGGCTTTCCGCCTCGCACTGCCTGATTCCCTGAACTGCGTCCACAACGAAGCCCGCCCCGTGCACTGTCACAGGGCGGGCTTTTTGGTTCACGCGATATCGATTCAATGCTTCTGTGCGCGTCGCCGCACTGCACCGGTCTTCGCGGTATCAACCGGCCCCGGCGCCTCATCGTCCTCACCCAGCCGCTGCAGGATCGGGCACTCAGGGCGCTCGTCTCCCGCACAACAGCTGATCAGCGACTTCAGCGTGTCGGCCATCTGCCGCATGTGCTCGATGCGCTGTTCCAGATCGGCGATGTGCTGTTCGGCCAGATGCTTCACGTCGGCACTGTGCCGCGAGGTGTCGTTCCACAGCCCCAGCAGGTCAGTGATCTCGGCCACCTGGAAGCCGAGATCACGCGCGCGGCGGATGAAACGCAGGCGATGGATGTCCGCCTGCGAATACGCCCGGTAGCCAGACTCGGTGCGGTCGGCCGCAGGAATCAGGCCGATCTGTTCGTAGTAGCGGATCATCTTGGCCGAAACGCTGGAGGCCTTGGCGGCTTCACCGATGTTCATGCACGTCTCCTTCAATGGGTTGCGGCCGGGGCGTCCGCCATCGGTGCCTGGAAGCGGCGCAGGCGCAGTGCATTGCCCAGCACGAACACGCTGGACAGCGCCATCGCACCGGCCGCGAACACCGGCGACAGCAGCACGCCCCACACCGGGTACAGCACGCCGGCCGCTACCGGAATCAACGCGGTGTTGTAGGCGAAGGCCCAGAACAGGTTCTGCCGGATGTTGCCCAGCGTCGCCTTGGACAGCGCGATGGCATTGGGCACGCCCTGCAGATTGCCCGACATCAGCACCACATCGGCCGACTCCACCGCGATATCGGTGCCGGTACCGATGGCCAGGCCGACATCGGCTTCGGCCAGTGCCGGCGCATCATTGATGCCATCGCCGACGAAGGCGACGTGGCCATGCGTGGCCTTCAGGCGGCGCACGGCCTCGACCTTGCCTTCCGGCAGCACCTCGGCCACCACCTCATCGATGCCCAGCTCGCGCGCGATCGCCTGCGCGGTACCGGCGTTGTCACCGGTGATCATCGCCACCTTCAGGCCGAGCTGGTGCAGTGCCGCGATCGCGGCCGGCGTGCTCGGCTTGATCGGATCGGATACCGCGATGATCGCGGCCAGGCGGCCGTCGATGGCGGCATACAGCGGCGACTTGCCCTGCGTTCCAAGCTGGGTGGCCAGCGCCGCGAACGGCGTGATATCCACCCTCAGATCGCGCATGAAACGATCCGCCCCCACCTCCACGCGCGCGCCATCAACGCTGGCACGCACGCCCATGCCGGTGACCGATTCGAAATCGGCTATCGCCGGCAACGCGATGCCCTGCTCGGTGGCCGCATCCACGATGGCGCGGGCAATCGGATGCTCCGAGCGCGACTCCACTGCCGCCACCGCCCCCAGTACCGTACTGCGATCAAAACCGTCGGCGATCTCCAGGTCGGTCAGGCGCGGGCGGCCTTCGGTCAGCGTGCCGGTCTTGTCCACCGCCACCACCTGCGCGTCCTTCAGCAGCTGCAGCGCTTCACCCTTGCGGAAAAGCACACCCATTTCAGCGCCACGGCCAGTACCGACCATGATCGAGGTCGGCGTGGCCAAGCCCATCGCGCAGGGGCAGGCAATGATCAGCACCGCCACCGCATTGACCAGCGCGAAGCTCAGCGCCGGCGATGGACCGAAGATCAGCCAGACCGCGAAGGTCGCCAGCGCGGCCAGCATCACCGCCGGCACGAACCACAACGTGACCTTGTCGACCACCGCCTGGATCGGCAGCTTCGAGCCCTGCGCCTGTTCGACCATGCGGATGATCTGCGCCAACATCGTCTGCGCGCCCACCGCCGTGGCTCGCACCGTCAGTGCGCCCTTCTGGTTGACCGTGCCACCGACAACGCTGCTTCCCGGCTGCTTCTCGACCGGAATCGGCTCGCCGCTGATCATCGACTCGTCGATGTAGCTGCGACCCTCGACCACCTCGCCATCGACCGGCACGCGCTCGCCCGGGCGCACTTCCACCACGTCGCCGCTCTGCACTTCATTGACCGGGATGTCGACGGTGCGGCCGTCACGGATCACATGGGCGACCTTGGCCTGCAGGTTGACCAGGCGCTTGATCGCCTCGGAGGTACGGCCCTTGGCCCGAGCTTCAAGGAAGCGGCCGAGCAGGATCAGCGCGACGATCACCGCCGCCGCTTCGTAGTAGACGTTCACCGTGCCCGGCGGCAACAGCCGCGGTGCAAAGGTCGCTACCACCGAATAACCGAACGCCGCGGCGGTGCCCACCGCCACCAGTGAATTCATGTCCGGCGCCAGCCGCAGCAGTGCCGGGAAGCCCTTCTGGTAGAAACGGCGGCCGGGAATGGCCAGCACCAGGAGGGTCAGCACGAACTGCAGGTACCAGCTGGCCTGCATGCCGATGGTGGCCATCACCCACTCGTGCATGCCGGGAATCAGGTGCGAACCCATCTCCAGCACGAACACCGGTAGCGCCAGCGCGGACGCCACGATCAGGTCGCGTTTCAGTCCGGCGCGCTCGGCATCCTTCTTTTCTGCAGCCTCATCGTCGGACTGCACGCCGGCCTCGATCAGGTGTGCGGCGTAGCCGACCTTGTCGATGGCCGCCACCAGCGCGTCAACGCCTGCCACGCCGCGCACGGTCGCACGCTCCGTGGCCAGGTTCACGCTGGCCTGGCTGACGCCCGGCACCGCCAGCAGCGCGCGTTCCACGCGACCCACGCAGGAAGCGCAGGTCATGCCTTCCACGGCCAGTTCAACGGTAGCGGCGGGCACGTCATAGCCCACCCGCTCCACCGCCTGGATCAGCGCGGCCCGATCGACCGGGCCCGACGGGCGGATATCCGCGCGCTCGGTGGCCAGATTGACCGAAACACTGCCCACACCTTCGACCTTGGACAGCGCGGCCTCGACCCGGCCGACACAGCTGGCGCAGGTCATGCCCTCGATGGGCAGGCTGATGGTGGCGGGGCTTGCGGGGGCTGCAATGGCGCGGGGCGTGCTCATGATCGGATTCCCGGGGTTCCTTCTGGATGCGGACAGGCTAAACCTTGCCATCGTGGGAAGGTCAAATCCAGCCGCCACGTCCAGCCGGTATCGCCGGGCCAGGCCCGGCGTACCGCCCGCAATCCGCCTCAGAAGGTGAACACGTACTCCAGCGCGAACTCGCGGCCCACCGCGCCGAGCAGGCGGGTCGGGGCGAAGTCATAGTCCAGCTTGTACGGATCCTTGTGGTTCCAGCTGGCCGAATTGAACACGTTGTTGACGTAGACGTTGACCTTGGCGCGTTCGGTCACCTGGTAGCCCATGTTGAAGTTCCAGGTGATGAACGGCCCGACCCGCCCGTAGTAGCGCGTGGTCTGCTGGCCGGCGTTCGGGTTCGGGTTGGGCGAGCCATCCGGACGTGTTGCCGGTTCCAGGCAGTTCAGCGACGGGCTGTCGCTGGGCACATAGCCATCAGCGAACGGCAGACAGCCACCCGGGTTGTTCAGGCGATCGGTGCCCCAGTGGTAGCGCACGCCCGGCACCGAACCGATGCGGTCGGCATAGACATTGGCGTTCCAGTTGCCGCGCTGCCAGGCCAGGCTCGCGCGCAGCTTGCTGCGCAGGTCGCGGTCACGACGCTCCGGGTTCGGGTCGTTGGCGTAGCGCTGTTCCTTGGTCGAGATCTGGTTGGTGTAGTTCAGGCCCAGCTGGAAGCTGCCCCACTGCGCGGTTTCCAGGCGATAGCGCGCGGTCAGGTCGATACCGCGCACTTCGCGGCTGGCCAGGTTGAACGGCCCGCGCTCGATCGATACCAGACGGCCGTTGCTGTCGCGGTTCACGCGGGCCAGGATGCCGGCGCAGTATTCGCCACCGGCCGGATTGGCCCACGGTGTACCGTCGATGTTCTTGCCGGTCAGGCAGCCGGCTTCGCTGGCCAGCACCTCGTCGGCGCCGACGTCGACGATCATGTCTTCCAGCTTGATCGCCCAGTAGTCGGCACTGACCGACAGATTGGGCATCACATCCCAGACGAAACCGACCGTCCACGAATCGCCGGTTTCCGAACGCAGCAGTGGCGTGCCGCGGCGGTTCACGTCGAAGGTGTACCAGACGTCGGTGTTGCCCACGCCGCAGTTGTTGACCAGGTAAGCGCCGCTCTGGATGCAGCGCAGGCGGTCATAGGTCTGCACTTCGGAGCTGCTCGGCTGGCCCAGCAGGTAGTGCATGTCCGGCGCATGGAAACTGGTGGCGTAGGAGCCACGCACCAGCAGCGACTCCACCGGGCGCCATTCCAGGCCGACGTTCCAGGTGGTTTCCTTCTGGCTGCCGATGTCCAGCGCTTCGCCGCTGTTGTCAGCCTTGTAGTTGCCATAACGGTCATAGCGCGCGGCCGCAGTGGCGGTCACGCTCTCCAGCAGCGGGATCTTGAACTCGACGCCGGCCGAATAGCGGGTGCGCTCGCCGCCGCCGCGATCGACGTTCTGCAGGTCGAAGTCGATACCTGCACGCGGATCGGGGCTGAGGTGATAGCCCTGCTGCGCGACTTCGGCCACTGCCGCGAACGAAATCGGACCCGCCCACCCTTGGAAAAGCTCGCCGGTGATGTCCGCCGAAGCCTGGTTGACCCACGATGATGCGCGGTTCCTCGCCACCGTGCCCATCTGCCAGTACTGGTCCGGCGTCAGCGGATTCCACCAGCGCGATTCGTTCAGTGCGTAAATCGCCTCGCCATCGGCGGTGGTGCCCAGCTTCGGACCCAGGAAGTAGTCATACGACTTCTGCTTGTCGACCACGTTCTGCCGTTCTTCAACGCGGTAGTAGGAACGCCCCACTGTGGTGCTCCAGTCGAAGCGGTCAGCGAGGCGGCCACGCAGGCCGGCGCTCCAGTCCCAGGACAGTTCGCGGTTGGTGTTGCGCAGCGTATCCAGGCCACCGACTTCATTTGGCGTGAACTGGCGCACGCCCAGGATCGGGCGGTTGCGGTTGGCATCCCAGTAGTAGCCGTTGTCGTCGTCGATCAGCGACACGCTCGGCGGATTGGTGCCCCAGATCGCTTCGGAGCGGTAGACGGCCAGGTTGGTCCAGGCCTGCAGGTCATTGCTGAAGTCGAAGGTGGCATACAGGTTGCCGGACACGTTCTCGGCACCGCCCGTAAGCAGCCAGTTCGCATAGTCCGCACGCATGCCGCACAGGCGGCCGGTGTTGGTGATGGTGTTGGCGGCGTAGTTGTAGACCAATCGATCCGCGGTGTAGTACTCGCCATCGAACTTCTCGCAGGTGCCGGTGGGCGGCGCCAGGCGCTGACCGGTGGTCGGATCGATCAGCGCCAGGCCGGCGGTGGGACGGAAGCCGACTTTGCGTTGTTCCATGTTCCAGGACAGATACGGTGCATCATCGGCGTCGTCCATCTGCGGGCGGTCACGGCCAAACAGCGGGTCGCGCTTGGTGTACTGCAGCGCGTAGGTCACGCTCCAGTTGTCGTCGGTCCTGCCGCCGGCCCAGGACAGATCCCACGTATCGCGGCCGCCTTCGGTGGAGGTACCGCCGCGCACGCGCACTTCGTCGCCGTCGTAGTTGGTCTTGAGGATGACGTTGACCACGCCGGCGATCGCATCGGAGCCATAGATGGCCGAGGCGCCACCGGTCAGCACTTCGATGCGCTCCACCGCCGCGGCCGGAATGTTGCCGTAGTTGGAGAAGTTGGTTTCACCGCCATACGGCAGCGGGTAGTCCGCCACGCGACGGCCGTTGACCAGCAACAGCGAGCGGTTCGGGCCCATCCCGCGCAGATTCAGGCCGCTGGCATTGGGCGTATGCGAGCCCCACTGCGAGGCGGCTTCAACAGTGCCGGTCGCTTCGGTGAGGGTCTTCAGCGCGTCGTACACGCTGACGAAGCCTTCCTTCTGGATCTGCGCGGCGGTGATCACATTGACCGGTGCCGGGCCTTCGACACTGGCGCGCTTGATGCGCGAGCCGGTGACGGTGACCGCATCGAGATCCTTGGTGGACGAGCTTGGGGCTTCCTGCGCATTGGCAGCCAGGGGAAGCAGGGCCAGGACCAAGGCCTGGGACAGCAGGTGACGGCGCTTGCGGACGATCTGAGCCATGGGTGGTTGCTCTTCGAAAGTGTGAACGCATGGACGGGTGGTGGTGCGGCACTACCGGTGATCCGGGCGCCTGGATCGGTTCAGGACCGTCGCAGCACCCTCCCCTGTGGATCGATCCAAACTAAAGCACAGCTGAATCACACCCGGCATGCGGCGACGCAGCAACAGCCCGCGGAATGCCGCTACCGGCCGCCGTCATCCCGAACAATCAAAGGGTTGCGAAACATCGCTGAGAGAACGGCTCACACGTCAATGACACGATCGCGACAATCGCGCGCGGAACGGTTTTGTCCGTGATGCCGTGTACGGCCGACAGCGGGTCGTTGTAGATCCGAGCCCGCGCTCGGCTGCTGTTGTTCGCCGCGAAAAGCAGCCGAGCGTGGGCTCGGCTCTACAGAAGAGGCGGGCTACCTTGCGCCGTCCAGCGCCTGCCGCAGCGCGGCCACGGTCGCGGTGGCGGTCTGGCTCCAGTCCGGGTCCAAGCCGCGCAGGGCCGGGTTCTGGAACTGCATGGCCGAGCGGCGCAGGCCTTTTGCGGACGCGTGCAGTTCGGTACAGCCCGTCTGCCGCGCGACGGTTGCGATGTTGCCCGGGGCCAATCCGGCACCTGCCATCACCGTGATACGCCCGGCCGCCTGGGTGACCAGCGCCGCCAGCACTTCGGCACCGGCCTCGGCGCTGACCTGCCCGCCCGAGGTCAGCACGCGCTGGCAGCCCAGCCCGATCACCTGTTCCAGCGCTGCCGGCAGGTCGCGGGCCGCATCGAAGGCGCGATGGAAGGTCACCTGCAACGGCCCGGCGGCCTGCACCAGTTCCCGGCACAGCGCCAGGTCGATGCCGCCCTGCACGTCCAGCGCACCGATCACCACGCCATCGCAGCCCAGCGCGCGGCACTGCGCGATGTCACGCAGCATCAGTTCGGTTTCCAGCGCGTCGTAGTGGAAGTCGCCCGGGCGTGGCCGCACCAGCACGAACAGCGGAATCGACAGGCGTTCGCGGGCAATCGCGATGCTGGCGAAGGACGGCGTGGTGCCGCCCTCAGCCAGGTTGTCGAACAGCTCGATGCGGTCGGCGCCGCCGGCCTGCGCGGCCAGCGCCGAGGCCAGCGAGTTGCTGGCGATCTCCAGGGTCCGCCGCGTACTCACGCCTGGGAGCTCGTGTAGATCGACGGCGAGTCACGCAGGTCATCCTGGCGCTGCGCATCGCACACCGCATAGACGAAGCCACGATGCAGCGCGTAGGCGCCGACCTCGCCCTGCTTGTTCATGGCCAGGAAGCACACCTGCAGGGTCTTGCTCGCCTCCGGCCGCTTGCGCACCACACGGTCGATCGCTTCGCGGCAGGCCTGCGCCGGCGAGCGCCCCTGGCGCATCAGCTCGACCACCAGGAACGAGGCGGCGTTGCGGATCATCTCCTCGCCCACGCCCGAAGCAGTGGCCGCACCCACTTCGTTGTCGACATACAGGCCGGCACCGATGATCGGGCTGTCGCCGACCCGGCCGTGCAGTTTCCAGGCCATGCCGCTGGTGGTGCAGGCGCCGGCCAGGTTACCGCGGGCATCCAGCGCCAGCATGCCGATGGTGTCGTGGTTGTCGCTGTTGCCAGGAATGCCACGGCGCTCGGCATTGATCTGCGGCTGGTATTTCTCGGTCTTCAGCCACTCGCGCCAGGCCGCTTCGGCCTGCGGCGTCAGCAGGTGCCTGCGCTCGAAACCCTGCTGCACCGCGAACTGCTGCGCGCCCTCGCCCACCAGCAAAACATGCGGGCTGTTTTCCATCACTTTGCGGGCTACCGACACCGGATGCAGGATGTCCACCAGCGCGGCCACCGCGCCACAACGGCCATCGCCATCCATGATGCTCGCGTCCAGGCTGAGCACGCCGTCGCGATCGGGGTTGCCGCAATGGCCGACGGTGGGGTTGCACAGCTCGCTCTCGGCCCAGCGTGCGCCCGCTTCCACCGCATCCAGCGCGCTGCCGCCCTGCGACAGCACCTTCCATGCGGCCTGGTTGGCCGGCACGCCGAAGTCCCAGGTCGAAACCACCTTGGCCCCACCCTGCGTGCGCGCCTGCACGCCCGGCAAAGCCGCCATGCCTGCAGCCAGTGCACCGGCCTGCAGGAACTGCCTGCGATCCACCATCTTCCCCTCCCAGTCTGCAATGCACGGCCGGCACGATGCCGGTCATGCCGATCAGTCGTGCGTGGGCTGTCGTGCGGCGTGCCAGACCGCTGCACCGAGCACGCCCAGCTGGCCATGCTCCACGCGCCACACCGGTACCTGGCGCAGCACCTCGGTCAGCACGCCCTTGTTGAGGAAGCGCTCACGGAAGCGGCCATCGGCCAGGAAATCCTGCACATGCGCGGAAATGCCCCCGGCCAGGTACACCGAGCGTGCACCGACGGCGATCGCTGCGTCGCCGGCCAGGCTGCCCAACCAGGCGCAGAACACCTGCAGCGTCTCCACCGCCAGCGCGTCTGCACCGCTGCGGGCGGCACCGATCAGTGCTTCGGTACTGGTCCACACCGGGATGACGCCGCGCAGCTCGCACAGGCACGGGTACAGGTTCATCAGGCCACTGCCGGACAGCACGCGCTCGTTGTCCACGTGCGCCCAGCGCTGCAGCAGTTTGCCCAGCACCTGCAGTTCCAGCGCGTTGCCGGCGCCGAGCGCGGCATGGCCGATCTCGCTGGCCAGCACCGGGCGCTCGCCATCGGCGAAACGCAGTGCCGCGCCCAGGCCGGTACCGGCGCCCAGCACCAGCGCCGGGAACGCCTGCGCCGGGTCAGCATCGCCGTTCAGCGGCACCAGCGTATCCGGCTGCAGATAGGGGATGGCCAGCGCCACCGCTTCGAAATCATTGATCAACTGCAGCTCATGCAGCCCGGACTGCGCGCGGGTGGTCGACAGCGAGACCGTCCACGGCAGATTGGAATTGATCAGCACGTCGCCATCGAGCAGGCCGGCGATGGCGACCACCGCGGTATGCACCGGCTGGCCGAGGCCAGCGGTGAAATCAGCAAGGATCGCCGCCAGGCTGGGATGCTCGGCGCAGGCGTAGGTGCGATGGCTGCCCAGCAGCGGCGCCTGGCCGGGTTGGGTTCCAGCCAGCGCAAGGCGGGCGAAGGTGCCACCGACATCGG
Source organism: Stenotrophomonas sp. AS012628 (assembly GCF_010608305.1). NCBI lineage: Bacteria > Pseudomonadati > Pseudomonadota > Gammaproteobacteria > Lysobacterales > Lysobacteraceae > Stenotrophomonas > Stenotrophomonas sp. AS012628. Next base: position 13,216 of record NZ_VMBJ01000060.1, read on the forward strand.
CGACCACCAGACAGCGCGGAGGACCGCCGCGGGCGGAGTCGGAGGAAACCGGGGACGCTGCTGCGATGGTCACGCTGGCCTGCTTGGATCGATTGAATCGCCCCGATTCTCAGGCATCGGGGCGGCTTTGCCTAGCACGCCGATGATTCAGGTTGGCCTACATGCCTTCCTGTTCGGCCACCTGCACACCATCCACCAGCACGCGCAGCCGCTGCGGGCGGAAGCCGGCAAACAGCAGCGGCCGGGTACGCTCGACCAGCACTTCGTGGCCTGCGATGTGGCGCAGCCACGACTGTACCAGCGAGAAGGAGAAGTGCGTGCCCGGATGCAGCGGATGCTGCACCCAGACCTTCTCGGTGGCGCTCTGCAGCAGCATCGCGCCGGTGAACCAGTGGCGGCTGAGGGTCACCGGCGTGGTGCCGGCCATGAAGCGGATATCCATGCGGGGTCCTTTCGCTGGGGCCGTGATGCGGAGGTCAGGGCTGGGCAGTCTGCAGGCTGTAGCGGGTGGTGGCGGTGAACACCGCACCGTCAGGCTGGGTGGAGCGTACTTCGACCTTGTGGCTGCCCACCGCCAGATCGGTCGGCAGCGCGCCACGCCACAGGTGCGGCGATGCGGTGGCCTCCGGCGAGCGGTCGTAGCCACGCAGGCTGTCAGCCAGATCGTCGGCCACGTTCTCCACCATCAGGCGCGGATCGGGCTGGCTGACCTGCTTCATCGGCTGCCAGGCGCCGCCATCGACGCGGTACTCGACCACGCTGGCATCCTCACCCATGTAGACGTTGGCATAGATGCCCCACGCCGGGTAGGCCCCCTGGCGCAGCACCTTCGGCGCATGCAGGCCGATCTGCTCGCTGGCCGACTTGCCCGCCACGCGGTACTGCAGCTTGTAGCTGCCATTGCCGGCCACGTCGAGCAATGCATAGCCCTTCGGCGTGCCATCGCTCATGGTGCTGTCCGGCACGCCGGCGGCATTCTTCACGCCCGACCAGAACGCACCGCAGTTGGCACCCACGTTGTACTCATGCAGCGGCTTGTCGCCGTTCCAGCCGTCGGCCTTACCGTGGTAGACGTGCTGCTGGGTGTGGCTGTGGCCGCTGAGCACCAGCACGTTGCGGAAGTCCTTCAACAGGTCGAACAGGCGCTGACGGTCAGCATGGCGGAAGGTCTCGCGTCCCGGCGCGGCGTCGAACAGCGGGATGTGCATGCCCAGTACCAGCAGGCGGTCCTTGTGCAGGCCCTTCAGGTAGCTGGCAAGGAAGGCGAACTGGTCTTCGCGCAGTCCACCGACATACTTCGGTTTGGCCTTGGGGTCGTACACCACGTCATCGAGGAACACGAAACTGGCGCCACCCTCTTCCACCGCGTAGGTGTCCGGGCCATAGATGTTGCGCCAACTGTCCAGCGAGTGCTCATCGCTGGCGGCATCGAAATCGAGGTCGTGGTTGCCCGGCACATGGAACCACGGCACGCCAAGTTCGGTGGTGACCTTGTTGATCGCCGGATACAGGGTCAGGTCGTCGTTGACGATGTCACCCAGGGTGGTGCCCATGCGCGCCCTCGTCTGACCGACCAGCGGCGCCACGATCGACTGCTGGTAGTAGCCGATGTCCTTCAGGCTGGCGGTCTGCGAATCGGTGAACACCAGCATCTGGAAACCGCGGCGGCTGTCATGGCGATCCGACTGCAGCGCGAAATCCCAGTTGCGGGTGACATCGCTGGTGGCGGCGATGCCACCGTACTTCAGCGCCGGCGAGCCATTCGGGCGGTAATGGCGCCAGAACGAGGGCAGGCCATCAGCCGCCTTCGGGAACGAATACGCATCGGGCTTGATCACGAACACGGTCTGGCCATCGCGCACCGGCAGGCTGTAGCTGCCGTCGGCGGCGGTCTTGACGATGGCCTCGCCATTGGAGACCTGCACCCCGGCCAGGCCCGGATCGGTCGCGCCGCGCCCCGGCCGGCCGTCGCGCTCCAGATAGACCTTGCCGGTGACCACGGTGTCCGCGGCCCAGGCCGGCGAGGTCAGCAACAGGCAGCACAGCCACGCGGCAGGCAGTTTCATGGGAGAGATCCAGCAGAAAGAGACGCGGTATTGTAGAGCCGAGCCATGCTCGGCTGCATTTCAAGATGGTAGTACCGGCCGCTGGCCGGCAACCCTCAGATGCCAGGCGAGCATGAGTTGCCGGCCAGCGGTCGGCACTACCGCAGCTCAACGATGGCGCTTTTCCAGCACCGCGCGCGCATCCTCCAGCGACAGCCCGCGCGCGCGCAGCAGCACCAGCAGGTGGTACAGCAGGTCCGAAGTCTCGCCCAGCAGCGCCTCGTCATCCTGCGCCACCGCCGCCAAGGCGGTCTCCACGCCCTCCTCGCCCACCTTCTGCGCGATGCGGCGGATGCCGCCCTCGAACAGGCTGGTGGTGTAGCTGCCCGGTGGCCGCTGCGCCTCGCGCATCGCCACCAGCTGGCCCAGCCCGCCCAGGAAGTCCTTCGGCGCCTGGTCGAAACAGCTCTCGGCGCCGGTATGGCAGGTCGGCCCGGCGGGACGTGCCATCACCAGCAACGTATCGGCATCGCAGTCGACGCTGATCGACTGCACCACCAGCACGTTGCCGGACAGCTCACCCTTGGTCCACAACCGTTGCTTGCTGCGGCTGAAGAAAGTCATGTGGCCGATGGCCAGCGTGGCCGCCAGCGACTCTGCGCTGACATAGCCCAGCATCAGCACCTGCAGGGTATCGGCATCCTGCACCACTGCCGGCAGCAGGCCGTCGCCCTTGCCCCAGTCCAGCGCCTGCAACGCGTCCAAGGACGGCCTGATTTCAATAGACATCCCGCACCTCGATCTGCTGTCCGCGCAGGTAGCGCTTCAATTCTGGAATGGCGATGGCGCCGCTGTGGAACACACTGGCCGCCAGCGCGCCGTCGACGTCGGCCTGGTCGAAGGCTTCGGCAAAGTGCTCCATCGCGCCGGCACCGCCAGAGGCGATCAACGGTACCTGGCACAGTGCCCGCGCCTGTTGCAGTTGCACGACATCGTAGCCACGGCGCACGCCATCGCTGTCCATGCAGTTCAGCACGATCTCACCGGCGCCCCGCCGTTGCGCCTCGACAATCCAGTCCAGGGTGCGCAGTGGCACCGCCTGGGTCTTGTCCGGGTCGCCGCTGAAGCGGCGCACCCGCCACTGTCCATCGGTCTCGCGTACCGAATCGACACCGACCACTACACACTGCACGCCGAACTCGTCGGCCAGTTCAGTGATCAGTTCCGGACGGCCCAGCGCCGGCGAGTTGATCGACACCTTGTCGGCACCGGCGAACAGCACGCGACGCGCGGTTTCCACGCTGTCGATGCCACCGGCCACGCAGAACGGAATGTCGATCAGCCGCGCGATGCGCTCGATCCAGGCCACGTCCACTGAACGCGCCTCGGGGCTGGCGCCGATGTCATAGAACACCAGCTCGTCGGCGCCCTGGTCACGGTAGCGCTGCGCCAGCTCGGCGATATCGCCCATGTCGACGTGGTCGCGGAAACGCACGCCCTTGACCACGCGGCCATCGCGCACGTCCAGGCACGGAATGATGCGCCGGCTCAACATGCCAGTGCCTCCGCCAGGTCCATGCGCTGCTCCAGCAGCGCCTTGCCAAGGATCGCGCCACCGCAGCCTGCACGTCGCGCTTCGGCAACGTCGGCCACGTCACGGATGCCGCCGGAAGCCTGCACCGCCACGCCCGGCAGCAGCGCCGACAGGTGCTGGTAGAGGCTGATGTTGGGCCCGGCCAGCATGCCGTCGCGGGCGATGTCGGTGCACAGCAGGTGGCGCATGCCGGCGCGTGCGTAGCGCTGAGCCAGAACGTCCAGGGTCACCCCGGCGTTCTCGGTCCAGCCGTGCACCGGCAGCTGCCACTGGCCCTGTGCATCCTGGCGGGCGTCAAGCGCAATGGTGATGCGTTCGGCGCCGAATTCCTCCAGCCAGCCCACCACCTCATCGGGACGGCGCACGGCCAGCGAGCCGACCACTACGCGACCGGCGCCAGCATCGAGGATGCGCGCCACGTCGTCGCGACCGCGCACGCCACCGCCGGTCTGCACCTGCAGCGGCGTCTGCGCACGGATCGACGCGAGCAGCGGCGCAAGGGTGTAGCCACCGGCACGCGCAGCGTCCAGGTCGACCAGATGCATCCACTGCGCGCCCTGCGCAGCAAAGGCCTGCGCGCGCGGCAGGGCGTCGTCGCCATACGAGGTTTCCTGCGCGTAGTCGCCCTGGCGCAGCCGCACCACGCGGCCATCACGGATATCCAGCGCGGGGTAAACGATGAAACTCATGCAGCCGTGCCCTCGAGGAAGTTGCGCAGCATCAGCGAGCCGGTCTCGCCGGAGCGCTCGGGGTGGAACTGTGCGCCGTAGTAACGCCCCTGCTCCACCACGGCAGTGAACAGGCCACCGTGGTCGCAGGCAGCGACAGTGTGGGTATTGAGTGGTGCCGCATAGCTGTGCACGAAGTAGGCGCTGGCGCGCTCCGGCACACCGCGCAGCAGCAGCGATTCGCGCAGCGGCAGCAGCCGGTTCCAGCCCATGTGCGGCACGCGGATGCCGCAGGCCGGCACCAGCTTGCGCACCACGCCGGGAATCAGCCCCAGTGTCTCCACACCCGCTTCCTCGGAGCGTTCGAACAGCAGCTGCATGCCGAGGCAGATACCCATCAGCGGCACCTCCAGTCGCTGCAGCGATTCCACCAGGCCCTGCGCGTGCAGACGCTGCATGCCGGGACCGGCGGCGCCGACACCGGGCAGGATCACCCGCTGCGCGCCGATCAGGCCGTCCGCATCGCGCACCAGCCGCACCGTCGCACCCAGACGCTCCAATGCATAGCGCACCGAGCCCAGGTTGGCACCGCCGGCATCGATCAGCGCGACGTCGCTCACAACGCCCCCTTGGTGGAAGGCAGCGCGGTGCCCTGCCGGGCCAACGCCGGACGCAGCGCACGCGCCAGCGCCTTGAAGCACGCCTCGACCTTGTGGTGATCGTTGTCGCCGCGCACCTGCAGGTTGAGGTTCAGGCCACTGGCGTCGCACAGCGAGCGGAAGAAGTGCGGCACCAGCTCGGTCGGCATGTCGCCCACGCGCTCACGCTTGAACTCGCCCTCGAACACGAAGTACGGGCGGCCGCTGAAGTCCAGCGCAGCACTGGCCAGCGTCTCGTCCATCGGCAGGGTAAAACCGTAGCGGCCGATGCCGCGCTTGTCGCCCAGCGCCTCGCGCAGGGCCTGGCCCAGGGCCAGCCCGGTGTCCTCGATGGTGTGGTGCTCATCGATGTGCAGGTCACCCTCGGCCTGGATATCGAGGGCGAAGCCGCCGTGCTTGCCGATCTGTTCGAGCATGTGATCGAAGAACGGCAGGCCGGTGGCGATGCGCGCATCACCGGCGCGATCGAGGTCCAGCTCAACGCGGATCTTGGTCTCCTTCGTGTTGCGCTGGACCACGGCGGTGCGCGGCGCGTCGGCCAGCGCGTGGGCGATGCCCGGCCAGTCCCACTCGCCGCCGAACTGCGCGGTGCGCAGTTGGAAGCCACGGATGTTGAGGTTGTCGGCGAACTGCAGATCGGTGATGCGGTCACCGACCATGCCCGAGCGCGCCCAGTCGATGCTGCGGTCCTGCAGGTAGGCGGTCATCAGGCCGATGCCCGGCTTGCGGGTCGGCGCATTGTCCTGTGGCCAGCTGCAATCGATCAGCACGTCACGGAAGGTGATGCCCTGGCTCTCGAAAATCTGCAGCATCAGCTCGTTGGGACCGTCGAAGCTGGCACGTGGGTAGCTGTCGCTGCCCAGGCCATCCTGGTTGGTGACGATCACGAACTGGTAACCGGCATCCCGCAGCTTCAGCAGCGCCGGGATCACCTGCGGCACGAAGCGCAGTTTCTCGTAGGCGTCGATCTGGAAATCGGACGGCTCCTCGATGAGGGTGCCGTCGCGGTCGATGAACAGGATCGGGGTCATGCTGCGGCCCTCCGCGCCGACAGGGCCACAAGTACGCGGTCATTCTCTTCGGGGCTGCCGATACTGATGCGCAGTGCATCGCCCAGCTGTGGCGCGGCGCGCTGGTCGCGCACCACCACGCCTGCAGCCAGCAGCGTATCGAACGCGGCCTGGGCATCGGAGAAGCGGACCAGCAGGTAGTTGCCGGACGAGCGGTACACGCGACGAACGCCGGGTAGGCCGGGCAGCGCAGCGAACAGGCGTTCGCGTTCGGCGATGACCGTGGCCACGCGCTCGGCGGTGCGTGCCAGCACGGCCGGCTGCAGTGCCAGCACGGCCAGTTCCGCGCATGGCGTCGGCACCGGGTACGGCGCCTGGCAGCGGCGCAGCATGGCAATCAGCTCGGGGGCGGCGATCAGGCTGCCGACACGGGCAGCAGCCAGCGCGTGCGCCTTGGACAAGGTGCGCAGTACCGCAAGGTTGGCGTGCGCGGCCAGCAACGTGGTCGCCGACGGACGCAGCGCGTACTCGACGTAAGCCTCGTCGACCACCACCAGCGCCTGCCCGCGCAGAGCGGCGGCCACCCGCTCGATCTCGGCCAGGCCGATATCGCTGCCGGCCGGGTTGGACGGCGCGCACAGGAAGACCAGCTTGGCGTTGCGCGACTTGGCCGTATCGATCACAGCATCCAGATCCGTACGCAGGCCGACTTCGGTATCAACCAGCGGCACCTCAAGCAGTGCGGCGCCCTGCAGGCGCACGCAGACCGCATACATGCCGAACACCGGCGGCGTGACCAGCACGCCATCGCGGCCCGGCACGCACAGCGCGCGCACCAGCAGATCAATGGCTTCGTCACTGCCGCGACCAATCAGCAGCTGCTGTGGCGTCACGCCGTACAGCGCCGCCAGTCCCTCGCGCAATGCCAACGGCTGCGGTTCGGGATAGCGCCGGCTGCTGCCTGCGGCATCAGCGGGATTGGCCCAGGCCGACTCATTGGCGTTCAACCAGACCTCGCCCTGCACCGCCGCGCTGCGCGCCGAGCTGTAGCCAGCGAACGCCTGCAGATCCGGGCGCACCAGTGCCAGCACGTCATCAATGGCGGCGCTCATGCGGCAGCCTCCATGCGCAGGGCAACCGCACGTTCGTGCGCGTCCAGGCCTTCAGCGCTGGCGATGATGCGTGCGCAGCCGCCGATTGCGGCCAGGCCGGCGGCGCTGGCGCTCTGCACGCTGATCAGGTTCTGGAAGCTGGCCACGCTGACGCCACTGTAGGCACGCGCGGCACCGGCGGTCGGCAGCACGTGGTTGGTGCCGCTGCAGTAGTCGCCCAGTGCTTCGGGGGTGAAGTCCCCCAGGAACACCGAGCCGGCCGCCTGCACCTGGTCCAGCCAGTCGCGCGGCTGGCGCAGCGCCAGGATCAGGTGTTCGGGCGCATAGCGGTTACCGATCGCAAAGGCTTCATCCAGCGAATCGACCTGGATCAACCGCGAAGCCGACAATGCCTGGCGCGCGATCTGCTGGCGCGGCAGCAGGGCGACCTGGCGCTCCACTTCGGCCTCGACCGCCGCCAGCATCGCGGCATCGTCGGTCAGCAGAAGGACCTGCGAATCCGGGCCATGCTCGGCCTGCGACAGCAGATCGGCAGCCACGAACGCCGGATTGGCACCCGCATCGGCGATCACCAGCACTTCCGACGGGCCGGCCGGCATGTCGATGGCGGCGGCGCCGTCCTGTGCGACCTGCTGCTTGGCTTCGGTGACGAAGCTGTTGCCGGGCCCGAACAGCTTGTCGCAGGCCGGAATGCTGGCGGTGCCATAGGCCATCGCGGCAATCGCCTGCGCGCCGCCCAGCTTGAACACACGCTGCACGCCGGTCAGCCGCGCGGCCACCAGCACCGCCGGATCCGCGCTGCCATCGGCGCGTGGCGGCGTACACAGCACCACCTGCGGGCAGCCGGCCAGCTGCGCGGGAACACCCAGCATCAGCGCGGTGGACGGCAGCGGTGCGCTGCCCGCCGGCACATACAGGCCCACACGGCCAATCGGACGCAGCATGCGCTCGCAGACCACGCCCGGTGCGGTCTCCACGGCATAGCCCTTGCCCATGCCAGCCTCATGGAAGCGCGTGATGCGCTCGGCAGCTTCGACCATCGCCTGGCGCAGTTCGGCCGGCACCGCCGCTTCGGCGGCCGCGAACTCGTTTTCGGACACTTCAAAGGAGACCAGCTCGACACCGTCGAAACGTGCGGTGATCGCACGCAGCGCGTCGTCACCCTGTTCGCGCACTTCTGCAATCAGCGTGGCCACCGCGTCGCGGGTCTGCTGCGCCACGGTCTGCACCGGGCGGGTCAATGCCGCGCTACGCGCGGCCTCATCAAGTCGGGACCAGATCAGACGGTTCATGCCAGCGATCGCTCCACGCTCAACACCATCAGGCCCTGCGCGCCAGCGCGCTCCAGTTCTTCCATGCGCTGCCAGCTCAACGGGCCGGGGCACATGGTCTGCAGGCGCAGCGCACCGCCATCGGCCGGCAGCCGCACCAGCGGCTCGGCATCGGCCAGCAGCTGTGCCAGCGCATCCACGCGGTCTTCGCTGGCGCGGAACATCAGCAGCTTGCGGTCCTGGCGCTGCACCACGCCGTCGAGACGGCGCAGCAGCATCGCGCGCAGCGATGCACGCGCATCATCCGGCACGCGCACCGCACCGGCCAGCACCGCCTCGCTGTCGAGCAGGTTGTGCACCGGGGTCAACTGGTTGGCGCGCAGCGTGGCGCCGCTGGAGACCAGGTCGCAGATCAGGTCGGCGGTACCGAGGCGTGGCGCGATCTCCACCGAACCGGACAGCTCGATCACCTGTGCATCCACGCCCTGCTCATCCAGCCACTGCTTGAGGATGGCCGGATAGCTGGTGGCGATGCGGGTGCCGGCCAGCTGCGCCGGGCCCTGCCACTGCCATTCCTCAGGCACCGCCAGCATCAGCCGACACTGGCCGAAGCCCAGCCCGCGCAGCGCCTGGTAGGCATCGGGCAGGCCGACCTGACGGCGGGCCGCGGCCTGCTCATCCAGCTCGTTGCGGCCGACGATGCCGAGGTCGCAGACGCCGTCGGCGATCAGGCCCGGGATGTCGTCATCGCGCACCAGCAGCAGGTCCACCGGCAGCGATTCACCGTAGCAGAACAGCTTGTCGCGGCTTTCGCGCCAGCTCAGGCCACAGGCGCTGAGCAGGTTGCGGGCGGGCTCGGCCAGCCGGCCACTCTTCTGGATGGCGATACGCAGCCGGTCGCGTGCCGGCGCTGCCTGGGTTGCACTCATGGGGGAGGTCTCGAAGTTCGGAACGGGGCGCGGGTCAGCGCGAAGCAAGGCGGTCGATGGCGGCGGCATAGCCTCGATGGCCATGCTCGAGCGTGCGTGCCACACGTCCGGTGGTGGTCACGCTGACCCCGGTGCGCTCGTGGATCTCGCGGTATGGCACGCCCTGCTGCAGCAGCGGCACGACCTTCCAGCGGTCGGCCATGGCTTCCAGTTCGGCGGGCGTGCACAGGTCGCGCAGGAACGCCTCCACCTGCTCCGGCTCGCGCAGGGCGGCAAAGGCCCGGGCCAGGGCTTGCAGGTCGGCCTTCGGGTCTTTGGCGGCAATGTCGGGGCGGGCTTTCACGGGGTCGTTTCCATGCATCAATGTAATAGCTCGTTAGTACATTAGCGCATTCTTGCACGGTGCGTCAAATCGAGGGTTGGGGGGATACGGCATGGCTGCGCCCTGCACCCGCAGAAACAAAAGCCAGTGCAACAGCAAAGGCCTGCATTCCGTGGGATGGCGGGGAGGGTCCGGTGGCAGGGGGCGCCGTAAACCCGTCCATGGGGGCTTGGTCGCGGCATCCATGCCGCTCACACCCCTGCCACCGGACCCTCCCCGCCTTCGACAGTTGGCTGCGATCTGGCGGATCTCGCTGGAAAGCTGATCGGAACCGGCTTTTATCGAGTCGAGCCATGCTCGACTGCTCTTTCCCATAAACGCAGAACGCCCACCAAAGGTGGGCGTTCTACTTTGAAATCAATACGCTGGCGACGCTCAGGGCTGGCAGTGGACCTTCGCCTGCAGCGCACCGCGCCGCAGGCATTCGCCGAACAGGCTGCCCTGTCGGCTGGGATGAGACTGCTGGTTCTGCAGCCTCCCTGCCCCGCGCGGGCACGTCCGCGTGGCCAGGGCCTGCAGATCCTGCTCAAGCTGCGCCCGGTCGATCACATGGCAGCGATCAACCACCAGCTGGTACTGGGCCGGGCCGATCCGGGTGCTGCGCAGCGCCGGATCACTCTGGCAACCCGCCAGCAGGAGCAGCGTCAGCGCCCCTGCGGCGGCACGCTTCACGCCATGACCCGCGACTGCTCCAACTCCACCTGCAGGGTGCTGGCCAGCTCGTCGCGGGAGACTTCGAACTGCTGCTCGCGCAACAGGTCCTTCACCGCCACCACGCCGCGCGCCAGCTCGTCCTCACCGGCCAGCACCACGAAGCGGATGCCGGCCTTGGCGGCGTACTGGAACTGCTTGCCGATCTTCTTCGGTTCCATTTGCACTTCGGTATTGATGCCACCGGCGCGCAGGCGGCGCGCGATGTCCAGCGACTGCGGCATACCCTGCTCGTCCATCAGCGCCACCAGCGCCTGCACGCTGCTGGCTTCGATGCCGTCGATCAGGCCCGCTTCGCGCAGCTGCCAGAACAGGCGCGACAGGCCGATGGAAATGCCCACGCCCGGCAGCTTCGACTTGCTGTAGTGGCTGGCCAGGTCTTCGTAGCGGCCGCCCGAGCAGATCGAGCCGATCTGCGGGTGATCGGTCAGCGTGGTCTCGTAGACGGTGCCGGTGTAGTAGTCCAGGCCGCGCGCGATGGAGAAGTTCAGGCAGTACGCGGTTTCCGGCACGCCCAGCGCCTGCACCAGCTGCAGCACTTCGCGTAGTTCAGCAACACCGGCACGCAGGATCTCCGAAGAACCGGCGTCGGCTTCAAGCGTGGCCAGGTGCGCCAGCGCATCGGCATGACCCTGCGAACGCACGGCCACGAATGCCAGGATCTTCTCGACCTGCTCGGCCGGAATCTCGAAGCCCTCGCCCACCAGCGTTTCGCGCACGTAATCGGCACCGCGCTTGTCCAGCTTGTCCACTTCGCGCAGTACCGCCAGCTGGCGCTCGCCTTCGGCCACGCCCAGGCTTTCGAAGAAGCCGCGCATCAGCTTGCGGTTGTTCAGCTGGATGCTGAAGTCACCGATGCGCAGTTCCGAGAACACCGCGTGGATGACCGCCAGCACTTCGGCGTCGTAACGCACGCTCAGGCTGTCCTTGCCGATCACGTCGATGTCGCACTGGTAGAACTCGCGGAAACGGCCGCGCTGGGCACGCTCGCCACGGTACACGCGCTGCATCTGGTAACGGCGGAACGGGAAGGTCAGTTCGTGTTCGTGCTCGGCCACGTAGCGCGCCAGCGGCACGGTCAGGTCGAAGCGCAGCGCCATTTCCGGCAGCGAACGATCACCCGATTCGGCGGCGTTGGCCAGCGCACCGGTGGACTGCACGAAATACACCTGGCGCTCGGTCTCGCCACCGGACTTGGTCAGCAGCACGTCGGACAGCTCGAACACCGGCGTCTCCACCGGCAGGAACCCGAAGCGCTCGTAGTTGCGGCGGATGACATCCAGCATGCGCTGGAACGCAATCTGCTCGCGCGGCAGCAGTTCAAGGGTGCCGGGCGGGGTACGGGGCTTGATCACGGGCGGAACTCCTGCTGGAACGGGACGTGGGAGGGGGCGACATTCTAGCGCCCCCGCCTCCGGCAAGGTCGAACGGCCGCTTGAAGTATCATAAGGCCCTCCCCGCCCGCGATACGCCCCCGCAACATGTCCCGGCCTTCCGGCGCTCCGCCCGCCACCAACGATCCCGCCTCGCCGTCCTGCGCCACGCTGGACTGCCTGCACTGCTCGGTTCGCCACCTTGCGGTGTGCTCGGCGCTGTCGCCCGATGAAGTGCAGGCGCTGGAACAGGTCACCGTATCGCAGCAGGTCAGCATGGGCAGCACGCTGGCCCGCACCGGTGAAGAGCGCGACCATGTCTATACATTGACCGGCGGCGCACTGCGCCTGGTGCGCACCCTGGCCGACGGCCGCCGCCAGATCAACGGCTTCGTGCTGCCCGGCGACTACCTGGGCCTGAGCGGCAGCGATCACCACCGCTACGACATCGAGGCCATCGCCGACAGCCGGGTATGCCGCGTTGCGCTGCCACAGATGAAGGCGTTGCGCAGCCGCTTCCCGCACCTGGAGCGCAAGCTGCTGCAGCGCGCCTGCCAGGAACTGGATGCCGCACAGGATGCTGCGCTGGCACTCGCACGCCTGCAGCCTGCCGAAAAACTGGCCGATTTCCTGCTGCGCCTGGCTGCACGCGAGGCCAAGCTGGGTGGCGACGGCCTGCGTGTGTCGCTGCCAATGGGCCGCGGCGACATCGCCGACCACCTGGGCCTGACCATGGAAACGGTCAGCCGCACCTTCACCAAGCTGCGCCAGCAGGGGCTGATCGCCCTGCCCCACCTGAACGTGGTGGAGATCCTCGACGAGGACGGGCTGCGCACGCTGGCCGGTGAAGGGTTGATCTGACCGCATCGCGGTTGGTGGGGTTGCCAGCCAGCGGCCGGCACTACCCGTGTTGCGCGAAGGGCATTGTAGAGTCGAGATCCTATGTTCGTGGTCAAGCC
>NZ_VMBJ01000061.1:0-24096 GCF_010608305.1 Stenotrophomonas sp. AS012628
GGAGCCGGGAGGAACATACAAGCCATGCTCGACTCTACATCCGGCGTCATTCGCGCTTGCGCGACTCCAGCAGGTCCAGGTTGCGGATCAGGCGCCGCGAGATCTCATCGGAGATCACCCCGCGCCGGGTCAACCGGAACAGCTCCTCGCGCTCGGCATTGAGGCCGGCGCTGCGCAGCTGGCGGTAGCCCATTTCCATGCGCCGCACCTTCTCCGGGTCCACGTCGGGCCCCTCGCTGTCGCGCTCCAGGTGGCGCTGGTACAGCAGGCTCACCCGCGACGCGGCGTCGTTGTACAGCTGCACGTTCTCGGTGTTCTGGTTCATCACCAGCTGCTGGCGCATGCGCTCGACCCCGGCCAGCGCCGCCTTCGACGACAGCCGGCGCGCCAGGTCTTCTTCCTTGCGCTCGCCCGAGTCGGCCGGCAGCTGCAGGCCCTTCAGCAGCTGTGGCAGGGCGATGCTGGCGCCCAGCAGCGAGAACAGGATCACCGACGCAGCCAGGAAGATCACCAGGTCACGTGCCGGGAACGCACTGCCATCAGGCAGGAACAGCGGCAGGGTCAGCACGCCGGCCAGGGTGATCGCACCGCGCACACCGGCCACCGAGGTCGCCACCACGATGCGCCAGTTCGGTGCCTCGCCCCGCTCCAGGCCGCGACGGCGCGCGCGCAGCAGGTTCCAGCGCAGCGACAGCCACACCCACAACAGGCGCAGCACCACCAGCGCCAGATTGATCACCACCACATACACCAGCAGCCACCACGCACTCTGGTGGCCGGTCTCGTTCATGGTGGTGGTGGCGCGTTCGACGATGCCTGGCAGCTGCTCGCCCAGCAGCACGAACATGATGCCGTTGAAGCTGAACTGCAGCATGTTCCAGACCCCGGCACGCTGCACGCGCATGCTGCCGGAGACGCGGCCGGTCAGCTCGACATAGCTCATCGCGATACCCGCGGCGACCGCGGCGAGGATGCCGGAGGCGTGGATCTCTTCGGCCAGCAGGTAGGCCGCGAACGGAATGAGCAGGTTGACCAGCATCGCCGCGCCCGGCTCTTCGCCGAAGCGACGCCACAGCCAACGCTGGAAGGTCGATACACCCAGCGTCACCGCCACGCCGACCGCCAATCCCGCCACCGCCACCCACACGAAGGTCAGCGAGGCCGTGGCCAGCGAGAACGTGCCGGTCATCACCGCAGCCACCGCGAACCGGAAGCAGACCAGGCCCGATGCATCGTTGAGCAGCGACTCGCCTTCCAGGATGTGCATCAAGCGCTTGGGAATCGGCGCCTTGGAGGCGATCGCACCCACTGCCACAGGATCGGTCGGCGACACGATCGCCGCCAGCGCGAAGCACACCGCCAGCGGCATCACCGGAATCAGCCAGTGGATCAGGAAGCCTGCGCCGATGACGGTGAACACCACCAGGCCGAAGGCCAGCTCGAGGATCGCGCCCTTGTCGCGGAACAGGCCCTGCTTGGGAATGCGCCAGCCATCCAGGAACAGCAGCGGCGGCAGGAACAGCAGGAAGAACACCTCCGGCTCCAGCGCATGGCCACGGTTGAACACCCCGGCGATCACCGCGCCCAGGCCGATCTGCACCAGCGGCAGCGGCAACGAAAACGGCAGGACGCGAACCAGGTAGCCGCTGGCGACAACGGCTACCAGCATCGCCAGGACGACTTCAATGGTATGCATGCTTCTTCCAGGAAGCGGCGCGGGGGGAGGCTCGGGAGCCAGCGCCGGAAACCCGGAAAAAACTACCACATGCGGCCACGACCGCGACGGCCGGGGCCGCCGCGCGTCAGCCCCGGCTCATGCCCCGTCGAAGCGGTACAGATCCATGGCGAGGAAGCCGGCATCGATGCCGGCGTCGATGCGGCGTGCGCCGAAACCGCCCTCGCCGGCCGCGCCCATCGCGAAGAACAGCGGCAGCAGGTGCTCGTCGGTCGGGTGCGCGCGCTCGGCGAACGGCGCCTGCCGGCGGTAATCCAGCAGCGCCTGGCGGTCGTCGGCGGCCAGGCGCTGCTCCACCCATTCGATGAAGGGCCGCACGTACGGCGCTTCCTTGCCGTCCTGGTAGTCGCCCCAGTCGTGCAGGTTGTGGGTGATGCTGCCGGAGCCGACCAGCAGCACACCCTGTTCGCGCAGCGGCGCCAGCGCGCGGCCCAGCGCGAACTGGTGCTCGGGGCCGAGCAGCGGCTGGATCGACAGCGGCACCACCGGGATGTCGGCCTGCGGGCGCAGCAGCCGCAGCGGCACCCACGCGCCATGGTCGAGGCCACGCTGCGGGTCGAGCGCCACCGGCAGGCCGGCGGCGGCGATGCGGCCGGCCACTTCTTCGGCCAGCGCCGGATCGCCCGGCGCCGGGTACTGCAGTTCGAACAGCGCGCGCGGGAAGCCGCCGAAGTCATGGATCGTCGGCGGCTGCGGATGCGCGCCGACCAGCGGCTGCCGACCCAGCCAGTGCGCCGAGGCCATCACGATGGCGCGCGGCGTCGGCAGGTCGCGCGCCAGCTCGGCCAGGCGCACACCGACCTGGCCCGGATGCAGGGCAGTCATCGGCGAACCATGGGAGATGTACAGCGAAGGCAGGCGGGACATGGAATGCTCCAGTTGCAGGATCAGGCGGCGATCAGCGCGAACGCAGTGTCCACTTGCCATCGCCGACCAGGAACAGCACCACCAGCGCCAGTGCCCAGAACGCCGGGTATTCCCAGCCGCCGCCGGCATTGGCGAAACCGAAACCGTTGGCGCCGTGCACGGTGACGATGGTGCCCAGCAGCAGCGGTACGCCGACCAGGCCCACCCAGCGCGCATAGACGCCCAGCAGCAGCGCGACAGTGATCACCAGCTCGACGCCGATGGTGAGGTAGCCGAGCGCGCCGGGCAGGCCCAGCGACTCGAAGTACGCCGCCGTGCCGGCCGGGGTGAATACCAGCAGCTTGGTCAGCGCATGGGCCAGGAACAGCACGCCCAGGGCCAGGCGCAGCAGGGTGGCGCCATACGGCGCCAGCGGCGAAACAGGAGCGGTCGTGGTGTGCATGGCAAAGCACCTTGAAGGGAGTGGGCACAGGTTATTGCGCCTTCACGGACTGATAAATACGATCGATTGACCGTATTTATTTCAAAAGGCGCAACAATGGATACCCTCGAGGCGATGCGCGTGTTCGTGGCGGTGGTCGAGCGCAATGGCTTCAGCGCCGCCGCCCAGGCTCTGGACATGTCCACTGCCGGCGTCACCCGCCAGGTCGCCGCGCTGGAAAAGCGCCTGTCCACCCGCCTGCTCCACCGCACCACGCGCCGGGTCAGCCCGACCAGTGCCGGCGCCGCCTACTACGCCCAGTGCGTGCGCCTGCTGGCCGAGTTCGACGCGCTGGAGGCCAGCATCGGTGCGCAGGCGCTGGAGCCCTCGGGCACGCTGCGCATCAACGCGCCGGTCAGCTGGGGCATTGCTCGCCTCGGCCCGTTGCTGGCCAGCTACCGCGAACGCTTCCCGCAGGTGGAACTGGACCTGGCCCTGTCCGACCGCCTGGTGGACATGGTCGAGGAAGGCTACGACGTGGCCATCCGCATCACCCGCGAGCCCGGCCCCACGCTGATCGCACGCCGCCTGGGCGAATCGCGGGTGAGCCTGTGCGCCGCGCCGGCCTACCTGGCCGCACGCGGCACCCCGCAGACCCCACAGGACCTGCAGGCGCACGCGTGCCTGAGCTACAGCTACTGGGCCGCCGGCAACAACTGGCCGCTGCAGGGGCCCGGCGGTGAGGTGAAGGTGGCGGTGAGCAGCCTGCTGCACGCCAACAACGGCGACGTGCTGCGCGAAGCCGCGATTGCTGGCATGGGCGTGATCCTGCAGCCGGATTTCCTGCTGGAAGACGCGCTGGCCGATGGTCGCCTGGTGCGCATCCTGCCGGAGTGGGAGGCCTCGCCGATCGGCATCTTCGCGGTCTACACCAGCCGCAGCCACCTGGCACCGAAGGTGCGCAGTTTCATCGACCATCTGGTGGAAAGCGGGGTGTAGACGAGTCTGGTGTTTGCCGGCCAGCGACCGGCAAATCCGAGATCCGCTCAGGCAGCGACTTCGTCCAGCGCATCGATGATCCGTTCCAGCGGTGCCGGCCGCCCCAGCAGGTAACCCTGCACCTGGTCGCAGCCGTGCGCGGCCAGCCAGTCCAGCTGCCCCGGCGTTTCCACGCCCTCGGCGATGATGGTCAGGCCCATGCTGTGGCCCAGCGACAACAGCGCGCGGCAGATCGAGGCATTGCGCGGATTGGTTTCCACGTCGGCGACGAAGCTGCGGTCGATCTTCAGGATGTCCAGCGGCAGGTGCTGCAGGTAGGACATGCTGGAATAGCCGGTGCCGAAATCATCCAGCGACACGCTGATGCCCTGCTCGTGCAGGCGCTGCATGGTCTGCATCGCCTGCGCCGGCTTGCGCATCAGGCTGCTCTCGGTCAGCTCCACGTGCAGGGCACCGCGGGCCAGGCCGAAGTCCTGCTGCGCACGGGTGAATTCGGCCACCAGGTCGCTGTTGAAGAACTGCACCGCCGATACATTGACCGCGATCGGCAGCTCGCCCCAACCGGCCTCGACCAGCCGGCGCTGCGCTTTCGCCGCCGCGCGGATCACCCAGCGGCCCAGCGCCAGGATCAGCCCGGTCTCCTCGCACAGCTGGATGAACTCGTTGGGCGGGATGAAGCTGCCGTCGGCCTGCGGCCAGCGCAGCAGCGCCTCCAAGGCGGCCGGGGTGCCATCGCTGGCATGCCGGATCGGCTGGAAATAGAGCTGGAATTCGTTGTCGATGGCGGCATGGATGCGCCCGGCCAGGCGCAGCCGGTCGGCCAGCCGAGTGGTCACCGCCGCGTCGAACCAGACCACCACGTTGCCCTCGGCGCGTGCCGCGTGCGCGGCCTGCGCGGCCATGCCGATCACCTGCTCGGCACTGTGGCCGTCACCGGCGGTGTGCACGGCCACGCCGATGCGCGGTTCGAACTGGTGCAGTGAATCCTTGCCGCGCATCGGCGCCGACACGATCTGCAGCAGGTCGTCCAGCACGCGCTGGGTATCGTGCTCGGCACCGATGGCCAGCACGAAGTCCTCGGCTGGCTGGAAGGCCAGCGTGCCACAGCGCGCGCCCAGGCCACCGAGCCGGGTCGCCATCGACTGCAGCACCGCATCGCCGATCTCGCGGCCCAGCGTATCGGCCACCAGCTGCAGGCCGCGCAGCTGCACGAAGGCGATGGTGTAACCCTGTTCCTGCTCATCCAGCTGTTCGGTCAGGGCGCGCACGTTGAGCAGGCCAGTGGCCGGGTTGTGCCGTGCCCGATAGGCCAGGTCACGCTCGTAGGCCAGCCGTTCGCTGACATCCTCGGCCAGCACGAGGCACGCCGGCTGTCCGTCGAAATCGAGTTTGGACAGGTGTGCGCGGACCTCGAACACGCTGCCATCCTTGCGCCGGTGCAGGCGCACGGTCGCGTCCGGAGGATCGCCCACCTGTGCGCGCTGGATGGCACCACGCACTTCGTCCCAGCCTTCGCGCGGGCGGATGTCGAGGATGCTCATCGCCAGGAACTCGTCGCGGCTGTAGCCGTACTGGCGCACCGCAGCGTCGTTGACCTCGATGAAGCGCAGCGTATCCGGGTCGAACACCCAGAACGGTGCAGGATTGCGGTCGAACAGCAGCCGGAAGCGCCGTTCCACTTCGCTCACCTGCTCGCGCGCCTGGTAACGCTCGCTCAGGTCGGTCAGCGCGCCGATCATGCGCCGCTCGCTGTCGGCCACTTCCACCCGCTGCCCACGCGCGCCCACCCAGCGCACCTCGCCCCCGGGCAATACCAAGCGGAACACCTGGTCGAGCACGGCGCCGCCGGCGAATGCCTGGTCAAAGGCATGCTGCAGGCGCGCGGCATCGTCGCGGTGCACGCGTGCGAAGAAATCGGCCACCGGCAGCGCATCGGTCTGCACGCCAAAGATCTCGCGCGCCAGCGGCGACCAGCGCAGCAATGCGGCGTCCTCATCCACGTACCAGGTACAGACACGACCGACCTGGTGCGCAAGACGCAGCTCGGCGTGGCCTGTTTTCAGCTCCTCGGCCATCGCCTGCTGGCTGCGGGTGCTGCGCCGCACGGCGTACAGCAGCACCAGCAACACCGCGATGTAAGCCAGTACGATCGCCACCGACGCCTGCAGGTACGGCCACCACGGCGCCAGTACGTCTTCGTCGGCCAGGCCGACCTGCACCGCCAGCGGGCTGTGTTCCAGCGTGCTGATGGTCATGATGCGCGGTACGCCGTCGACCACACCCGGCACGCTGCCCAGCTCGACCACCGCCTGCGTGCCGAGCAGGTCACGGCGCGGCAGGCCGTAGCGGCGACCCACCGTGCCGTGCGGATCAGGCACGCGGGCCAGCATGTAACCCTCGGCATCGCTGATCGAGACCAGTCCGTTGGGGCCGACATCGAGGCCGCCGACGATGCGCTGCAGTTCGCCACAGCGCAGCCGTGCCAGCAGCCAGCGTTCGCCGGCCATCGGCAGCGCCAGCGGCACCACCCAGCCGCCGTCGCTGGCCCGCTGCGGCGGGCCGATGTACAGGGCGCTGCCCTGGCCACGACGCTGCGGGTCGGTCCACAGCGGCAGCTGCAGGTCGCCCTCGCCGGCCGTCAACGGTCGGCCATGGCGGTCGAGCACGGCGATGCTGTGCAGTTCGGCATGCCGGCCCAGCACCCCGCCGATGGAGGCATCCATCAAGGCCGGCGCCTGCGCGGGCACGCTGCGGAACAGCTCGGCGGCGTCGGCGGCGATGCCGGACATGGCCCGCTCCAGGTTGCGCAGTTCCAGCGCCAGCAGGCGCTCGCTGCCCACCGCCAGCGCCCGGCTCTGCCGCTGTGCCGCTTCCAGGCGGCGGTGGTAGTCATTGACCAGCATGAGGGTCAGGCCGGTTACCAGCAGCACGCCCAGCAGCACCCCGCCCCAGGTAATGGCGCGCAGCGGCCGGGCCAACGCCCGTTTCAGCGCGGGCATCGGTTGGTCTTCCTTGTGCAGTCGGCTGGCTTCATGCGCGAACGAATCCTCCACGTCCCCGACCTCAACGGCCGGCGGACGCCATTCTTGACGCCTGACCCCACCCCGCATGGCCACCTCCCCGTGTCCGCGCAGGGTTCCCGGGCCCAGCATGCACCACCCCGGTGACGGCGTGAAGATCGCTTCCGCGCGTTCAGCCAGATCCCGCACAGGGCAGGTGCCACAACGGGAGGGCCAGCCGGGGCGGAGCGGATTAGACTTGGGGTTTTCCGCTGCAAGAGAAGTCCATGTCCAAGCTGCGCCGTCCCACCCTGGCACTGGCCATTGTTGCCAGCCTGTCCCTGGCCGCCTGCGACCGCCCGGCCGATCCGGCCGCTGGCACCGCCAAGCCCGCCGATGTCGCGCCCGCTGCGGCCAAGCCGATGCTGGGCAGCTTCGGCTTCGATGCCAGCGGCATGGACCGCAGCATCAACGCGGGTGACGACTTCTTCGGCTTCGCCAACGGCACCTGGGTGAAGAACACCGAGATCCCGGCCGACCGCTCGCGCTTCGGCAGCTTCAACGTCATCGCCGAGAAGACCCTGGCCGACACCCGCGCCATTCTTGAAGGCGCCGCCGGCAACACCCAGGCCAGCGGTGACGACAAGCTGATCGGCGACTATTACGCAGCTTACATGGACGAGGCCGGCATCGAGCAGCACGGCATTGCGCCGGTACAGCCGCAGCTGAAGGCGATCGACGCGATCGCCGACAAGGCCGGCCTGGCCCGTGCCCTGGGCGGCGACGTGCGCGCCGACGTCGACCTGCTCAATGCGACCAACTTCTACACCGACCGCCTGTTCGGCCTGTGGGTGTCGGTGGACCTGCTGCAGCCGGACCGCAACGCGCCGTACCTGGTGCAGGGCGGTCTGGGCATGCCCGACCGCGACTTCTACCTGGGCGGTGGCCGCATGGCCGAGCTGCGCAAGCAGTACCAGGCCTACATCGCACAGATGCTGCAGCTGGCCGGCGTCGCCGATCCGGCGGGCAAGGCACAGCGCATTCTCGCGCTGGAAACGAAGATCGCGCAGGCGCACGCCACCCAGGAAGAAACCAATGACGTGACCAAGGGTGCCAATCCGTGGACCCAGGCCGACTTCAATGCCAAGGCGCCGGGCATGGACTGGAGCGCCTTCCTCGACGCGGCCGCACTGGGCAAGCAGCAGGACTTCATCGTCTGGCAGCCCAAGGCCGTGGCCGGCCTGTCCAAGCTGGTCGCCACCGAGCCGCTGGATGCCTGGAAGGACTACCTGGCCTTCCACGCGCTGGACCGCGCCGCTGCCTACCTGCCGAAGAAGTTCGCCGATGCCCGCTTCGCCTTCCACGGCACCGCGCTGAGCGGCACGCCGCAGCAGAGCGACCGCTGGAAGCGTGCGGTGGACGACGCCAACCATGCCGTCGGCGAAGCGATCGGCAAGCGTTACGTCGAGAAGCACTTCGACGCCAGGACCAAGGAACGCGCGGACGAGATGGCGAAGAACATCATCGCCGCCTTCGCCAAACGCATCGACGCGCTCGCATGGATGTCGCCGCAGACCAAGGCCAGCGCCAAGGCCAAGGTGGCCGGCCTGACCGTGGGCATGGGTTACCCGGAAAAGTGGCGTGATTACACCGGCCTGGAGATCCGCCGTGATGACGCGCTGGGCAATGCGCAGCGCGCCGAACTGTTCGAGTACCAGCGCAACATCGCCAAGCTGGGCAAGGCGGTCGACCACAGCGAGTGGGCGATGCTGCCGCAGACCATCAACGCGATGAACGTGCCGCTGGAGAACCGCCTGGTGTTCCCGGCCGCGATCCTGCAGCCGCCGTTCTTCGACGGTGCCGCCGACGACGCGGTGAACTACGGTGCGATCGGCGCAGTGATCGGCCACGAGATCAGCCACGGCTTCGACAACGCCGGCGCGCTGTTCGACGAAACCGGCAAGCTGCACAACTGGTGGACCGCCGAGGACCTGAAGCAGTTCAACGCCGCCGGTGATGCGCTGGCCGCGCAGTTCAGCAGCTACGAGCCGTTCCCGGGCGTGCATGTGAACGGCAAGCTGACCCTGGGCGAAAACATCGCCGACGTGGCCGGCCTGGGTACCGCCTACGACGCCTACCAGCTGTCGCTGCAGGGCAAGCCGGGCCAGACCCTGGAGGGCTTCACCCCGGACCAGCGCTTCTTCCTCGGCTTCGCCCAGGCGTGGCGCAGCAAGAGCCGCGAGCAGGCGCTGCGCAACTCGCTGCTGACCGATGTGCATGCACCGGGCCAGTTCCGCGCTCTCACCGTGCGCAACATCGACGCCTGGTACCCGGCGTTTGAAGTGAAGGAAGGCCAGAAGCTGTACCTGGCCCCGGACAAGCGGGTCAAGGTGTGGTGATGTAATGGGAACGGGCGCCGCAAGGCGCCCGTTTCACTTGCGGGTAGCTGCCAACCTTGGTTGGCGCTTCCGCGGCACCGCGAAAAGCGTGCCAACCAAGGTTGGCACCTACCAGGCAACCGCGGGCCACTCGCGCAGGATCTCCACCGGCGCGCCCATGCGTGCACAGGCGCGGCTGGCGAGGCCGTCGGGCAGCGCACGGCGGAACAGCGGCGCCATGCCCTGCATCAGCTTCGCAGACGCCGCAGCCTGGGCGCGCTGACGGCCACTGCGTGCAAGCATGCCTTCGGCCCAGTCCGGCAGCAGCGCCGCGCCTGCACCCAGGAACACTTCGCGCGACAGCCCCGGCACCGGTACCGGCAGGCGCACGCCGGACAACACCTCCAGCACTTCGCGCGAGCGCTCATCCACGCGCAGTTCCGGTTGCCGCGCGCAGAAGTACGCCGCCACTTCTGCCTCACTGCGCGGTACATCCACCGCGCCCAGTGCCTCGGCCACGCAGCGGTACTCCTCGTAGTAGCGGTCGGCGATGTGCGCCGGCACCTCGCGCCCGTAGCGTCGGAACCCCTGCAGGAAACCGAAGGCTTCGGTCACGTGCACCCAGGTCAGCAACTGCGGATCGTCGGCGGCGTAGGGCTCGCCCTGCGCGGTCTGGCCGCGGATCTGCGCATGGATGCGGCGCACCCTGGCCACCAGCGCCTCCACCTCGCCGCTGGGCGCATAGCTGGTCCCGGCAACGAAGGCCGTGGTGCGGCGCAGCCGACCCACCAGGTCCTGGCGGAAATTGGAGTGGTCATAGACCCCGGCCAGCGCGCGTGGGTGCAGGGTCTGCAGCATCAGCGCGCACAGGCCACCGGCGAGCATCGAGGGAAATTCGGCGTGCAGCCGCCAGGTGACGCTGTCCGGGCCGAACCAGCCCGGATCGCCCTGCGGATGGTCGTAGTCGATACCACTCTGGCCGCGCGGGAAGGCGTCCAGTACCCAGCGTCGGATCGGCGCCGTGACGGGGCGGGAGAGTCGCTGCAGCAAAGCCGGCATCACAGGTCCAGGAGAGGCGGAAGAACAGTCGCGTCTTGCGCGGTTGGCTCCGATTCTCGGCGATCACGCCTCCGGCGGCGAGCCTCCCCGCTCAGCGACGGTTTCATGTGCGGTCGCAGCACGTTTCACCCTGCGACATCCTGTCGCAGGCCGTGACTGCGATGCTGCATCGCATCAATTTTCACTCCCACCGGTCAAACCCTTGCGCCGCCTGGCATTGCCCCCATTGCACGGCTCGCTGGAAGTGCTAGAACTGGATCCGCCACACCGTCCAATGCTGATCGACGCACGTTCCACAAGGAGCCAGCCATGATTGCCTTGTTCAAGGGTTTGGGAATTCTGCTTCGCGACAACGAGCTCTACAGCAGCCCGTTCGACAAACAGGTGGCGCACTGGCGCAACCTCAGCGAGCAGCAGATCCGCGATGAAGTGGCTGTGCTGGCCCAGGCCAAGTGCCAGTGGCTGATCGCCTCGATCGTCGGCTGGCAGGCGGCCTCGCTGCTGATCCTGGGCCTGATCGCCAACTACCTGTGGCGCGACGACTTCCATATCACCTTCACCCGCGTGGTGATCGTGTTCGGCTCGTGGGTGTCGATCCTGTTCGTGATCTGGTTCATGGCCAACATGTTCGATCAGCAGGCCGGCTTCGAGCGCTGGATGAAGGCGTTCAACAGCCGCGCCCGCATCAGTTCCAAGGCCGACAGCGTCGAGCACGTGGCCGAGGCGCTTGACCTGGCCGAGCACTATCCGGAAGTGCTGGACTACAAGCAGGCGGTCACCGCCAAACGCGAGCTGCGCCACGAGGACATCCGCATCATGACCGAGATCGGGCGCATGAAGCAGCACTCCGAACTGGTCGGCCGCCTGAACCATGTGGGCGAGAACGAGCACCACCACGACCTGACACTGCAGCCTGCCTACTGACCCTTCAGGGAAGCGGGGGGACCCACACTGCCACCGTGATCACTCACGGTGGCAGTGTTCTATCGGGTCCTGGCTGACGCACTGGTGGAAGCCGCTGGGCAGGTCACGCATCGCCTCGGTCTTCCCCACCGCCACGGCAAACCGGCGCAATGGTGGCGTCGCACACGCGGCGTCGTTACTGCACGCTGGGTCCAGCACCAGGTAGTGGCATTGGCCACTACTGCTGGCGATGCACTGGAACCGTGCCTCGCCGTCGACCACGCTGCCCTTGCTGTAAAGCGTGTCCACGCCGTTGGCATGGGTGCGGGTGATCGAGGTGTTGCTGGATTTCTCACAGCCGGCCAACGACAACGCAGCGATGCAGGCAAACAGGAACAGGCGCATGGTGCCTCCAGGATGCGGCTACATGCCGCGGAACAGGCTCATGAAAGGTTGGCTGACCACCAGCGTCTCCGTGCGCCCACGCAGGCGCAGCACGCCGCGCCCGGTATCGTCGCGGCTGACCGCCGCCACCGCCTTCATGTTGACGATGGTCGAGCGATGGATCTGGCGGAAATGCTGCGGGTCGAGCACTTCCAGCAGTTCGCGCAGCGGCGTGCGCAACAGGCTCTCGCCGGCAGCGGTCACCACGGTGGTGTACTTGTTGTCGGCACGGAAGTAGGCCACGTCTTCCAGCATGATCAGCTGCGTCTCGCGGCCGTTGCTGGCGGTGATCCAGGCCAATGGCGGGCGCTCTGCCGCACCCTGCGATGGCCCCAGGCGCCGCAGCAGGCGCTCGAGTACGGCATCGTCCTGGCGCGTTGATGGCAGCCGCGACAGAATGCGTTCGCGGGTGGCCAGCAGGCGCTCGTCGCTGACCGGCTTCAGCAGGTAATCCATCGCGCCCTGCTCGAACGCGTCGATGGCGTACTGGTCGTAGGCGGTGACGAACACCACCTGGGTGCGCGGGCTCAGCTCGGACAGCGAACGGGCTACTTCAATGCCACTGATGCCGGGCATGCGAATGTCGAGGAAGGCGATGTCCGGCTGCTTCTCGGCCAGCTGCTCCAGTGCACTGGCGCCATCCTCGCACTCGGCCACCAGCTTCAGGTCCGGCCACAACCGGCCCAGCTGCTCGACCAGCGACTGCCGCAGCAGTTCCTCGTCTTCGGCAATGAGCGCCTCAAGCGGCATGGCTGCGCTCCTTGTTCGACTGCGGCAGGGTCATGGTTGCGGCCACGCCGCTGGGGAAGTTGGCGACGATCGCCACGCCGGCCTGCTCACCGCAGGTCAGGCGCAGGCGCTCGCGCAGGTTCTTCAGGCCGATGCCGGTACCGCTGGTGCCCTGGCCGAAGCCGAGGCCATCATCGGCCACCGTCACCGTCACATGGTCATCGAAGCCACGCGCCAGGATCCAGATCGTGCCACCGCCGGGCTTGGGTTCCAGGCCATGCTTGATCGCGTTCTCCACCAGCGTCTGCAGCGCCATCGCCGGCAGCTGCACGCCGTGCAGCTCGTTCGGCACCTGCACCTCCACCCCCAGCCGTGCGCCCATGCGGATACGCAGGATCTCCAGGTAGGCACGGGTACGCTCCAGCTCCACGCCCAGCGTGGACAGCGATTCGTCCACCTGTGGCAACGAGCTGCGCAGGTACTGGATCAGGTGGCCCAGCATCTGGTCGGCACGTGCCGGATCGGTGCGGGTCAGCACCTGCGCGTTGGCCAGCGTGTTGTAGAGGAAGTGCGGTTCCACCTGCGCATGCAGCAGATTCAACCGGGCCACCGACAGTTCCTTTTCCACCTGGGTCTGCTCGGCCGCGGCCTGCTCGTCGCGACGTTGGTCGGCAACACGGCGGCTGATCGCGCGGGTGACCGCTTCGGCGTTCTCGAAGTTGCTGCCCTCATCCAGCGCCAGCAGGTCGGCCCACCAGCCGGCATCCGGTTCAAACAGCAGAGTGACGGTACTGGTGCCCTGCCCCGGCGTGACCGTCGCCAGCACGCTGTTGCGCTTGATCGCCAGCCGAGCCGGCAGATTCCAGCGCGACGGCTGGCGGCCGTTCCAGGCATCCACGCGGCGCACGTAGGCCCGTACCTGCAGGCTGCCGGCCGAACTTTCCACGTCTTCAACGCGCGGCAGTTCGGCGATGGCCGCTTCCACCACCGAGAATGCCTGGCCGGCATCCATCGGCAGTTCCACCTGGCGGCGCTGGCGGCCGGAGAGCGTGGTCGAATCCAGCCGGCCGGCGACCAGCCAGACGCGGCGTACATGGGTAATCGCGCTGCCCAGCGCGGAAATCATCAGGAACATCGCCAGCAGGCCGAAGATCCAGCCCGGGCCATCGTTCATGCCGCTGAAGATGCCGCTCCAGACCATGCCGGCGACAAACAGCGCCGCAGCCCAGGCCAGCAGGTGACGAAGCAGGAGAGAGAGGCTGGCAAACACGGCGGCGCCTTGGAGGAAGGGGGTGAGCCGAGCATAGGGCGGCCCACCGGGCAAACAAGCGGGCTGCGACGAAGGGCCAGAAAGCGGGGATGGAAGCCGTTACGGAAACGCCGGGCATGGCCCGGCGTTTCCGGGTGGGGGCAATGCCGGCCAGCGGCCGGCACTACCGAACGCCGTTATTTGCGCTGGTCGGCGCTGGCGTCACGCACGGCGCGGAACGACTCGTCCCTGCTCCAGTTCGGCCAGCTGCGCGAATTGGCCAGCTGGTTGCCCAGCGTGTACAGCACTTCCAGGTCGCGGGCGGCACCGGCGAACAGCCAGTCCGGTTGCCATTCGTCGCCCTGCTGGTGGTAACGCTTGGCGGTGTAGTCCTCGGAGGCCTTCTTGCCCGCGGCCACGCCGCCATCCACCCAGTCCTGGCCGGCCGACCAGGACAGCGCCGGCACGCCACGCTTGGCGAACGGGAAGTGATCGGAGCGGAAGAACAGACCGGCTTCCGGCTTCGGGTCCGGCGTGTAGCGGATGTCCCAGCCCTTGGCCACGTCCTTCAGCTGGTCCAGCAGCTCGAAGCGCGCCGCGCCGTAGATGCCGAAATCACGCGACGGCCCGAACGGTGCCATGCCATCCATGTTGATCACCGCCACGGTCTTTTCCAGCGGGTACAGCGGATGGGTGGCGTAGTACTCCGAACCCAGCAGGCCCTTTTCCTCGGCGGTGACCGCCAGGAACAGCACCGAGCGCTCGGGGCGCTTGGCCTTGGCGAAGCCGCGCGCCAGTTCGATCAGCGATGCGGTGCCACTGGCGTTGTCCAGTGCGCCATTGAAGATCCGGTCGCCACGCGCGTCCGGCTCGCCCACGCCGATGTGGTCCCAGTGCGCGCTGTAGACGATGGTCTCGTCCGGGTGGCGGCTGCCTTCCAGGCGCGCGGCCACGTTGTGCGAGGTGATCACTTCGGTCTTCACCGCGTACTTCGCGTCCAGGCTGGCGCCGGTCAGCGGCACCGGGGTGAAGTCGCGCTGCTGCGCCTTCTTCTTCAGCGCTTCGAAGTCCTGCCCGGCCGAGCGGAACAGCTCCACGGCCAGGTCGCGCTGGATCCAGCCTTCCAGCAGCGGGTGGCTGTCGGCCGGGTTGTCACGCACCACGTCGAACATGGTGTTGGTGTTGGAGCCGGCCACGGTGGCCCAGCCGTACGACGCCGGTGCGGTCTCGTGCACGATCAGCACGCCCAGCGCGCCCTGGCGGGCACCTTCTTCGTACTTGTAGGTCCAACGGCCGTAGTAGGTCATGCCCTTGCCGTCGAAGTCGCCCTGGCCGGTCTCGAAGTCCGGGTCGTTGATCAGCACGACGGCGATCTTGCCCTTCAGGTCCACGCCCTTGAAGTCGTCCCAGTTGCGCTCCGGGGCCTTCACGCCGTAGCCGAGGAACACCAGCGGCGCCTTGCTGATATCGACGTTGCTGGCGCCGTTCATGGCGGCGCGCACGGCGATCTGCTTGCCCTGCTCCAGCGCAACGGTCTTGCCGCCCTGATGCAGCGCCAGCTGCGGTGTGCCGACGATGTCGCCCTTGCGCAGCGGCACGGCCTGGGTCCACAGGCGCTTGCCATCCTTGAGGTCACCGCCCGGCTGCAGGCCGGCATCGGCGAACTGCTTGCTGAGGAAGGCGATGGTCTTCTCTTCGCCGGCGGTGGCCGGGGAGCGGCCTTCGTAGGCGTCGGAGGCCAGTTCCTTGACGTCGGCGGAGATCCGCGCGCCGTCGAATTTCGGGGTGGCGGCCATCAGTGCGCTCGACACTGACAAGGCCAGCAGGCCCAGTGCTACTCGCTTCATTGCTCTCTCCAGCAGGGAAATCTCTCTGGAGTGTAATGGGATTCGGCAGGGCTGCGCCCTGCACCTGCCGATGCCAGGGCAGCAGCCAAAGCCAAAGCCAAAGCAACAGCGGCATCCCGTGGGATGGCGGGGTGGATCCGGTTGCGGGGGACGCCGTAAATACGTCCTTGTAGGCTCGGTCGCCGCATCCATGCGGCTCACGCCCCCGCAACCGGACCCACCCCGCCTTCGACAGATTTCTGCTGCTGTTGGTAGGTGTCGACCTTGGTCGACACGGACGGAAACAAGAAGGGGTCAGAGTCCTTTCCCTGCGGGAAAGGGCTCTGACCCCATCTGTGTGTTGCTTGAGCCTGTTACCAGTTCGGGTCTTCGGCCGGGGCCGCCGCGGCCTTGGGCTTCGGCTTGGCGGCCGGGCGTGCGGCAGCTGCGGGAGCGGCCGAGGCGGTCGCGCCTGCGGCGGCCGTTGCCGGCTTGCTGCCCAGCTTCTGGCGCAGTTCGATCTGGCCCGGGCGGAAGCCGCCGCGCATCGCGTCGACGCCGTCTTCGATGGTGCCGTAGGAGGTCTGTGCGGCCACGCGGTCGATGCGGATGGTGCAGCACGGGTGTTCGCTGCGGCCCAGCGAGCGGCCGGTCTGCGGGTCCTTCAGTTCTTCGCCCAGGCGCACGGCCTGCCAGCGCTGGCCAGCCTGCAGCGTTTCGCCGCCCTGGCTCAGTACCACCTGGTCGCCGTCCACCGAGACCACCGACACCGGAAACAGCGTGGTGACGATGGTGGTGCCGATCTGGCCGGACAGCGACTCCATCATCGCCGCCGCCATGTTGCGACCGTTGACCACGCGCGGCAGGGTGCTGGGGCCGGTCGAGGCCAGCTGGTGGTCGAAGCTGTCGGACATCACCACCTGGCCGGTGGTGGCGTTGATCAGGCGCAGGGTGATGCGCCCGCCACCGGAGTACGAGGTCACCTGGCGGTCGGACATGCGCAGGTTGCGCACGCTGCGCGGGTACTCGAAACGTTCGATGGTAGGGATCAGGATCAGGTCGGTCGCCAGCTGCTGGCCCACGCGTGCGGTGTCCTGCAGTCGCACGTTGCCGCTGTTGATGTGGTCGATCTCGGCCTGCAGCTCGTCACCAAACTCGCGGTCCAGCACGATGAAGCGCTGGGTCTGGGTCAGCGTGTCGGACAGGCGTGCGCGGATCGCGTCGGCCACTTCGTCCGCGTCCACGCGGCCGTCGCCCACGGCGTAGCTGCCGGCCTTGGTGCGCGGCAGTGCAACCACGATCTTCGGCTTGCCCTGCTCGTCCGGTGCACGGTACTGGGCGATCTGTGCGCGCACGCGCACCTTCCAGTAGCTGCGCATGCTGCGATGGGTCACATCGGAATCGTAGGAGCTGGCGCCACGCTTGGCATCAACACTCACCTTCTCGTCGTAGCTTTGCTTGACACTGGCCGAGGCCGAACCGCCCTTGGCCGAGGCTTCGCCGGACGCACTGGCCGACGCCGAGCCCTTGAAGCTCCAGCCTTCGTCGCTGGCGCGCACGCGGGCGATGGTTTCCTCGTCCAGCTGCCGCACTTCTTCCTGCGACAGGATTTCATAGCCCAGCACCGCGCCCTGCGAGCCGGCGATCATCTGCTGGGTGAACGCGTCGGCGCGGATATCGCCGACGTGTTCGTCATCCACATCCACATGCAGGCCTGCACGCAGGCTCTGCATCTGGCTGGCCACGCGTACGCCGTTGACCTGCGCCACCGCCGACTGCAATGCCGCCAGCACCGCCAGTTCCGGGGTGCTGCCGATGCCGTCGGCTTCGCGCGCGACCTGGGTGGTGCCGCCGAAATCCGGCGTGCCACGCAGGGGCGCTGCTTCCACGGGCGCATTGCTGGCCAGTGCACTGGTTGCCTTGTCCTTGGCGGGCGCGGCGGCCGGGGTGTCCTGCTTGCCACAGGCTGCAAGCAGCGTGGCAGCCAGGCCCAGGCCGATCAAACGGTAGGTCATACGCATGGAGATTCGCCTCGGATCAGAGCTTGTCGAGCATCGAATCGGCGTTGGATGGCACCTTCACCTTGCTCTTCTTGGCGAAGGTCACGGCCGACTTGGTCGAGCCGTACAGGCCCTGGATGAAGCCCGGCGATTCCTTGGCCACCCATGCACCTGCCGCCAGCTTGCGGCCGACGGTGGCCAGCTGGGTCGCGCCCAGGTTCTTCATGCCGGCGGTGAAGTTGCTGGCTTCGCCACCCAGCTTCTGTGCTTCGGCCGCCGAGGACAGCAGCGAGACCAGGCCTTCGGCGTAGTGCTGCTTGGATTCAGCGTTCAGTTCCGGCTGTGCGGCCTGGCGCTCGTTGATCGCCGCCTGCGCCGCTTCGCTGACCGACACCGACTTCTTCATCGCATCGACGCTGACCGAACCCGACGACAGCGCCTGGCGCTCGGCTTCCAACAGCTGCACCTGCTCGGCCAGGCCGAAGGCGCGGGCGAACGAGGTCTGGGCCTGCAGCGAGTGCGACTGCGAGGTAACGAAACGACGCACCAGCGCTTCCTGCGCGGCTTCGTCCGGAGCGGCGGCGCTGGAGGCGCTGCTGCTGGAGGTACCGGTGGCGGCACCGGCCAGGTCCTTCAGCTTGCCCAGGCCAGCGTGGGCCGGCATCGACAGGGTGGCGGCAGCGATGGCCACGACAAGAGCGGTAGTGCGGATCATGGGATTTCCTTTATGAGAGAGACGGCCGCAGCGCGGCACGCGAGATCGGGGATGGCAGCGAGTCAGTGCCGAGCAAGCTCGGCACCCACCAGAGCCGGTAGCGCCGGGCCATGCCCGGCGAGCGCAGCGGTAACGTCAGCGGACCGCCTTGACGTTCAGTTCGTTGATCATCTGCTGGGCAGCCTTTTCAGCCGCCAGCTGCAGCGCGTTGGTACGGGCGACGGTTTCGTTCGGACCGGTACCGGAGAACTGCACCGGGCCCACCGACGACACGGTGCGCGGGAAACGACCGGTCACGTCCAGCACCTTGCCGGTGACCGTGACGAACACGCGGGTGTTGCCGCTGGCCGGATCGCGGTCGCGCATGCCGACGTCGAGGGTGCCGACGGCGATGTACGGAATGTTGGCCGCACGGATGCCGTTGGCGGTGTCACGCAGGGTGGCCGGAGCCAGGTCGTTGCCGGTGCTGAAGTCCTTGCGGATGCGCTCGATGCTGAGCAGGCCGCGCGACTCGCCTTCCACGTATTCGGCTTCGACCACTTCGTAGCCGGCGGCGCTGAAGGCACCGGTCATCGCGGTGTTCACTTCGGCCGCGTTGGCCACCTTCCAGCTGATGTTGTCGCTGCGCTGGGTGGTGCTGCCACCACTGGTGACCGACATCGAACCGTTCTGGTTGATGCTGCCGTTGGTGCTGACCGAGTTGCCGCGGAAGCTGTCGCCTTCACGGGTGTTCTCGCTGTAGCTGCTGCTGGCGTCGACGCGGCGGTATTCCTTGTCCTGGAACGACTGCACGGTGTCCTGCGAGCGCGCCATGAACAGGAAGGTCAGCAGCGAACGCTGGGCGGCGGTGGCACCGGCCACGGCCGAACCTGCATCCAGCTTGGTCTGCAGCAGGGTAGTGTTGATCTCGGCGCGGACGGTGACGGTGTAGGTCTTGGCCTTCTTGTCTTCGGTGTCCGACAGCTGCACGGCACTGAGCACGTAGCGGTCGATCTCGCCGATGAACTCGGCGCGGCGCGCTTCGAACAGGCGCAGCTTGGCCGCACCGGTTTCGGCAATGTACGCCTCCAGTGCATTGACCTTGGCCTTGTTCAGGGCCTGGGCACGGGTGTCGGCACTCAGGCGCAGGCCGTAGCTGGCCGAACCAGTACCGCGCGAACTGGCGGTCTGCGCAGCGACCGGCGAGGCCACCACCAGGGCGATGAGGATGAGCAGGATGGTACGCATCAACGACATGACTTGATCAACTCCTGGAGGGCTTGGGTCTGCTGCTGCAACGGGCGGCCGCCCGGCTTCTGTTCGTCCAGCCAGCCGCGCGAATCGGCGCGCTTGGCGGCGGCGCCGGCGAAGGCATCGAGGCCCGCCAGCAGGGTTTCGTAGCTGGCCGACCACTGGTCGACCTGCCACTGCGTGACCGGCACCACCTTGGTGGCCCCCTTGCGCAGCGGCTGTTCGAAATAGACCTTGCCGGAGAACGGCTCGGTCACCTTGGCGGTGAAGAACGCGCCGAACAGCATCGTCTTCATCGCCGGGGTTTCTTCGATCACGCCGTTCTTCAACGCATCCACCTGCAGGTTGATGACGTAGTCCGGCTCGGGAATCTTCAGCTGGTAGACCTTGCCGTCGGCAAAGCGCGCCGCCATCGCACCACCGATCGCCTGGCCCGAGGCCGGCGGCAACAGGCCGACGCCGGTATTGGACGACAGCGTCTTGGACAGTTCGTGGGCCAGCGTGGCACGCAGCGGGGCGTCCCACCTCGGGTCGGGCAGCTTGGCGCGGACCGCGTCGGACAGGGTTACGCCACCGACCTGCAGGCGACGCACGGCGGCATCGGGCAGCTTGGCCTGGGCGAGGCTGGCGGCCAGCACCTGCGACAGGCTGGTATCGGCACTGCCGTACAGGAGATCGGCAACGATCGCGTCGATATCGTCGTTGTCCGGCCGGTAATCCTGCACGTCGATGCGCTGCAGGGTCAGCGGATAGGACGCGATCACCTGGCGCTCGCGGAAGTCGAAGAACAGCGCCTGCAGCGCCACTTCCACCAGCACCTTGTACTGGTCACCGATCGGCTCGACCGAGACCAGTTCGCGGTCCAGTGCCGCGGCCAGCACGGTCGCGCTGGTGGTGCCGTCGAGCATCGCCACCGGCTGGTCGATCAGCTGCAGGTGGGCCGGGGTGCGGCGCTTGAGCGACTGTGCCAGCGCCTGGTTCAACGGAATCAGGCCGCGCTGTTCCAGCACCGCATGCGCATGCGGCGTGGTCGCCTGCACGGCGGCGGCATCAGCGGTGTAGGCAAAACCGGCCCAATAGGCCTGCTGTGATTTGTCTGCCGCCTGCACGGCCATCGGCCATACGGCCAGGCACAGGGCACAGGCAAGCAGGCGCGCAAAAGCGCGCGATGCGCTCTTCGTCCTTGAATACATCCAACCGCTCCTCGGTCAATACGCATGGAAAGTGGACGCTGACGCGTCCGCTGGGCGCGAAACATAACGGCTCACGGGGCTGCCGACAAGTGCTGCCTTCGTCGGGGTCACTCCGCGGGAGGCAGACCAGCCCGTTGCCGCAGCAGGCCGCGCTCTGCCTGGTTCTGGCTGAGTCTGGCGGCTTCCGCAAAAGCGTGACGTGCGTCCAAGTCGCGTCCCAACGCCTGTAGTAGCTCCCCGTGCACCACCTGCAGCGGCGCGTACTCGCGCAGTCGCGCGTCCACCAGCAACGGCTGCAGCTGCGCCCAGGCCACGAAGGCACCGTCGCTGCGCAGTATCGCCACCACGCGGTTCAATGCGACAACTGGCGAGGGCTGCACCTGCAACAGCTGCGTATAGAGCGTTGCGATGCGCGGCCAGTCGGTATCTTCGGGACGCCGCGCCGCCGCATGGCACGCTGCGATGCGCGCCTGCAGCACATAGGGATCGTCGCCGCCACCGGCGGCCAGCGCGCGCGCCAGCACCTGCTGCCCGCGTTCAATCTGCAGCCAGTCCCAGCGCGCGCGGTTCTGTTGGTCCAGCAGCACCGGCACGCCCTGCGCATCGGTCCGTGCTGCGGCACGCGAGGCCTGCAGCTCCATCAGCGCCAGCAGGCCCAGCACCGGCGGCACCGGCAGCCGGTGCGCCAGAATGCGCGCGAGTCGCAGCGCCTCGTCGCACAGCGCCGGACGCATCCAGTCGTCACCGGCACTGGCCGCATAGCCTTCGTTGAAGACCAGGTAAATCGCCTCCAGCACTGAAGCCAGCCGCTCGGGCATCGCCTCTGCGCGCGGCACTTCATAGGGCACCTGCTTCTGCGCCAGGGTGCGTTTGGCGCGCACGATGCGTTGGGCGATGGTCGGCTCGGGCTGCAGGAAGGCGCGGGCGATCTCGGTCGTGGTCAGGCCACCGAGCAGGCGCAGGGTCAGTGCCACCCGCGCATCGGCCGGCAACACCGGGTGGCAGGCCACGAACATCAGGCGCAGCAGGTCGTCCCCCAGGTCATCTTCCAGCGCCTGGCTGTCATCCGGCGCTGGCAGGGGTGCCGGATGCAGTTCCTCACCCCATTGCGCATGCTGCTGCGCCACGCGCTGGTGCTGGCGCAGCACATCGATGGCACGGTTGCGCGCAGTGGTCATCAGCCAGGCTCCGGGATTGTCCGGGATGCCCTGCTCCGGCCAGCGCTCCAGCGCGGCCAGCCAGGTGTCCTGGGCCAGCTCCTCGGCGCGGCCGACATCGCCCCCGAGCAGCCGCGCCAGGCGCGCGATCAACACCGGCGACTCCATCCGCCAGAGGGTTTCCAGACGCTGCGTCAGTGCGGGATCGAGCATGCGCCGATCACAGCACGCACGCCCGGCCCGCACAAGCGCCATGGCTCACGCTTCGACGATGGGCTTGAAGCCGCCCCAGAACATGCGCTTGGTATCGAACGGCATGTCCTTCGGGCCCAGCGACGCCAGCCGCGGGTCGGCCATCACTCTGGCGTTGATGCGGTCGCGTGCCGCACGCGAGCGGAACACCACGAAGGCGACGATCACCGTTTCACCGGGCCTGGCTTTCACCGCGCGCGGGAATGACGTGCTTTTGCCCGGTTCCACGTCGTCGGCCACGCACTCCATGTACTGCAGCGCGCCATGGTCCTTCCACACCGCGCCGGCCTTGCGGGCAAGGCGGCGGTAGGCCGCCACCTTGTCCTGCGGGCACGGCAGCACGTAAGCATCCACGTAAGCCATGAGGATTCTCCCTTGCGGCGGCCGTCAGCCCGGCTCGCCGTCCATGTGTGCGATTTCCCAGAGATGGCCATCCAGGTCCTGGAAGGCACGCTGGTACATGAAGCCCAGGTCGCGCGCCGGCTGCGGCTCGCTGGCGCCGGCGGCCAGTGCCTTGTCCACCAGCACATCAACGGCCTCGCGACTGGGCGCCGAGAGCGCATTGATCACTTCCGTGTGGGTGTGCGCATCGGCAATCGGCTTGTTGGTGAACTGCTGGAAAAAAGGTTGGGTCAGCAGCATCACGTAGATGCTCTCGCTGATGACCATGCCAGCCGCATCGTCATTGGTATAGGTTGGATTGAAGCTGTAGCCCAGCGCGGTGAAGAACGCCTTGGACTTCTCCAGATCCTGCACGGGCAGGTTGACGAAGATCATCTGCGGTTGTGGTGCACTCATTGGTAACGCTCCTTGTGGATGAAGAGGAAAGAGGGAGGGATCAGGGCTGCTTCATGCAGTTGACCATCCACGGCTTGCCGTAGCGATCAATCAGCATGCCCCAGCGGTGCGCCCAGAACGTTTCGGCGATCGGCATCTGCACCTGGCCACCTTCGGCCAGCGCCGCGAACACGCGTTCGGCTTCTTCGATGCTTTCGACATCGACATTGATGGTGGTCGAGCCGCCCTCGCCACCGCCGGGGCCATCGGCCGCCATCACGATGGCGCTGCCGATTTCCAGCTGGCTGTGCGCAACGTGGTCGAGGGTTTCCGGCGGCATCTCGTTGCAGCCTGGCGAGCCATCGGAGGGCGGCATGTCGCGGTACTTCATTTCCGACGTGACCTGGCCACCGAGTGCCTTGGCGTAGAACGCCATCGCCTCATGGGCCTGGCCGCTGAAGCCGAGGAAGGGAATCAGTTTCATGGCAATACTCCGTTGTGCGGTTCAGGCAGTAGTGCCGGGTCCTGCCCGGCAGGGAGATGAATCGGGTCAACCTTCCAGCTGTGCACGCAGACGCTGTTCCTGCTGCTGTAAGTCGGGGGTGAAGGCTTCACCGAAGTCTTCGGCGGTGATCAGCGGGCGCAGTTCCAGCGTGCCGCCACTGCCGAACGGCGCGCGGCTGGCCCACTCGACAGCTTCCTCCAGCGACCGCACGTCCCACAGCCAGAAGCCGGCGATCTGTTCGCTGGCGGGACCGAACGGACCGGCCTCGACCCTGGGTGCGCCACTGCCGAAGTGAATGCGGCGACCGCGCTGGGTGGCGTGCAGGCCTTCACCGGCCAGCATGATGCCGGCGGCCACCAGTTGTTCGTTGAAGGCGCCCATTTCGGACAGTTCCTGTTCGCTGGGCATGCGGCCGGCTTCGGAGTCGGCGTTGGCCTTCACGATCACCATCACTTTCATTGCAGTCTCCCGTGGGGACGCGTGGTGCGTGCCC
The DNA here is from genome assembly GCF_010608305.1 of Stenotrophomonas sp. AS012628. Lineage (NCBI taxonomy): Bacteria > Pseudomonadati > Pseudomonadota > Gammaproteobacteria > Lysobacterales > Lysobacteraceae > Stenotrophomonas > Stenotrophomonas sp. AS012628. The sequence continues at coordinate 23,932 of NZ_VMBJ01000061.1, forward strand.
TTCACTGGGTACAACGAACCAGGGGGCTGGGAATCGACACGTCTGTTGGAAATTTTTTCTTCCGTGGAAGGCGCGCCTTCGGCGGGAGTCGGCGAACGGCGGAGCCCCTCCGTGGTGGGTTGGGTTGGTCGCTGAAAGCTGGCTTCCTGCGGATGGGCCGGGCGG
>NZ_VMBJ01000062.1:0-21366 GCF_010608305.1 Stenotrophomonas sp. AS012628
CGCGGCATCCATGCCGCGGACACCCCCGCAACCGGACCCACCACGCCTTCGACAGATTCCTGCGATCTGTCGGGACGGCGCACTGCGCGGCTGCTGGTAGGTGTCAACCTTGGTCGACAAGGTAGATCCACGCCATGCGTGGATGGAAGCATCAGGAATATGTCTGGAGAAAAGCCCCGTTCTTGTTGAAGGGGGCGCGCCGACAGGTGCGGGGATAAGGAAAAATGCGCGGACACGGCGCGCGATAGTGCGCCGTGTCTTGGGCGCGTCATTACCTCGCACTATGATGGACGGATGACTTCCGTACGCCTGACCTGCGCGCTGGCGCTGCTGCTGCCATTGGCCGCCTGCACCACCGCGCCCACCCCTTCCGCCTCTGTTCCCACCCCTGTTGCAACGGCTGCACCGCCGAAGCTGCTGCTGATCTCGATCGACGGCCTGCGCGCCGATGCGCTCGATCGCGGCCTGACACCGAACCTGCAGCGACTGATCGACGGCGGGGTACGCGCGCGCTGGATGACGCCTTCGTACCCGTCGCTGACCTTCCCCAACCACTACACCATCGTCACCGGCCTGCGCCCGGACCACCACGGCATCGTCAACAACAGCATGGACGATGCAACCCTGGGCCGTTTCGAACTGAGCAACCGCGACGCGGTCACTACCAGCGGCTGGTGGGGTGGCGAACCGATCTGGGTCGGCGCCGAGAACGTCGGCGTGCGCACCGCCACCACCTCGTGGCCGGGCAGCGAGTCGGAAATCCGTGGCGTGCGCCCCAGCCAGTGGCGCGTCTACGATGGCAAGGAACCACTGGAGCAGCGCGCCGGCATCGTGCTCGACTGGCTGGCGCAGACCGATGCCGATGCACCGCGCCTGACCACGCTGTACATGGAACACGTGGACAAGGCAGGCCACAACTACGGCCCCGAGTCGAAACAGTACGCCGACGCCATCGTGCGCGCCGACCAGATCGTCGGCCAGGTGCTCGATGGACTGCAACAGCGCGGCCTGGTCGCGACCACCAACATCATCGTGGTCTCTGACCACGGCATGGCCAGTGTCGCCGACGGCCACGTGATCGCCACCGAATCAATGGCCGATCCGGCCATCGCGCGCAATGTCAGCCAGGGCCAGTCGGTAGGTTTTGCGCCGGTCGCGGGCCGCGAAGCGGAAGCGGAACGCGCCCTGCTCGGCCGCCATACGCACTACGAGTGCTGGAAGAAGGAGAACCTGCCGGCGCGCTGGCACTACGGCACGCATCCGCGGGTTCCGGCCATCGTCTGTGCCATGGATGAAGGCTGGGACGCCCTTCACCAGGAGAAGATCGCCAAGCGCGCCAGGCAGGATCGAGGCTCGCATGGCTACGACAACGCCCTGCCCTCCATGCGCGCGGTGTTCGTGGCCAGCGGTCCGTCGTTCCGCCAGGGCCTGGTGATCGATGGCTTCGACAATGTCGACGTCTACCCGCTGCTGGCGCACCTGCTGCAGGTGCCGGCCGCGCCGAACGACGGCAATCCGGAAACGCTGAAGAACACCCTGCGCTGATCCGGTTGTAGAGCCGAGCCCATGCTCGGCTGCATTGCGCCAGCCGAGCATGGGCTCGGCTCTACAAAAACGTGCATAAAAAAACGCGGCGCCAGGCGCCGCGTTTTTCGTTGAACCGGTCTGGGCCGGATCAGGCCTTGGCGACGGTCTTCTTCGCCACAGCCTTCTTCGCCGGAGCCTTGGCCACGGTCTTCTTGGCAACCGGAGCGGCGGCGCCTACGGCGACCTTGCTCGCGGTGTGCGAACGGGCGTTGCCGTAGCTGGCGTTGTAGCGCTTGCCCTTGGCGGTCTTGCGGTCACCCTTACCCATGTCTTCAACTCCTCAAATGTGAAATCTGGTTACCCCGTACTGACACGGGTTCGGCGGGGCCGCCTTGCTGGGCGCCCCCGCGCACGATCGAAAATCCTACCATGGAGCGCCTAGTGCGCGCAGCTGGCGTCGTGCACGTGACCGTGGTTGAGGCGCAGGTTGACCAGATGGGCCACACCCACCAGCAGGCCGCCGACGGTCATCACCACCGCGTGCGGCACCGCATTGTGGTGCAACGGGTCGTACAGCACGCCGGCCCACAACGCCACCAGGCCGGGAATCAGGAAGCCCAGCGCACGCAGCGCACCGTGGCGACGGTAGCCCCAGACCAGGCTGAACAGCCCCAGCAGGGTCACGAACACCACCAGCGCCTGTTCCACGCCGTCGCTCAGCCAGAACGACAGGCCCAACGAGGGCGCTGCCGCCAGCAGCACCGGAATCACCGCGCAATGCACCGCGCACAGCATCGAACCAGTGGCGCCGAAACGGTCGAGCAGGTGGCGCAGGCGTGAGGACAGGGACATGACTTCCAGCAGGGTCGGCGAATCGTTATGGAATAATATAACATCCCTTCCCGACCCGCACGGTTTCCCTCCCCCTGTCCCGCTGACGGGATGCGTGCGCCCAGCGATTGATACAGTGTAACAAAGGACCCACCAATGCCCGCCCGTACCCCGCGGTTGAAGCCGCATTCCCTCGCCCTGGCCCTGACCGCCCTGCTTCCGACCGTAGCCTTCGCCGCCAGCGAAGACGATTCCCATCGTGACCGCCACCTGACTGAACTGTCGTCGGTGCAGGTCACCGCGTCGCCGCTGCAGGGCGACGCAGAATCGCTGGCACGCCCGGTGGAGGTTCTGGCCGGTGAACGCCTGGACGAGCAGAAGGCCGGCCCCCTCGGCGATACCGTGGCCAAGCTGCCCGGCGTACAGAGCACCTTCTTCGGTCCCGGCGTCGGCCGCCCGATCATCCGCGGCCAGGAAGGCCCGCGCGTGGCCGTGCTGTCCAACGGCATGGGCAACATGGATGCATCCACCGTCAGCGCCGACCATGCCACCAGCATCGAGCCGTTCCTGGCCGACCAGATCGAAGTGCTGAAGGGTCCGGCCACGCTGCTGTTCGGCAGCGGCGCCATCGGTGGTGCGGTCAATGTGGTCGATGGCCGCATCGCGCGCGAACTGCCGGAGCGCCCGCTGAGCGGCCGCGCAGAACTGCGCGGCAATTCGGTGAACAACGAACGCAGCGGCATGTTCCGCCTCGATGGCGTCAGCGGCAATGTCGTGCTGCACGTGGATGGCCTGGTCCGCAATGGCGACGACTACCGCATCCCCGGTTATGCAGTGATCGACAGCCTTGAAGATCATCATGACCACGATCACGACCATGACGCGGCCGAGGGTGAAGAGCCGCGTCGCGGCCGCCTGGACAACAGCTCGATCCGCACCCGCGCCGGTGGCGTCGGCGCAACGTGGCTGGGCGACGGCGGCTACTTCGGCGTATCGGCCAGCACCTACCGCACCAACTACGGCATTCCCAATGGCGCGCACGTGCACGCCGATGGTGATGATCATGGCCATGACCACGGTCACGACCATGGCGATGAAGAAGAAGGCGGCGACGAGCACGACGTGCGCATCGACATGGTGCAGAACCGCTTCGAGACCAAGGCCGGCATCTACGACCCGGTCTCGTTCCTGAAGAACATCAACGCACGCGTGGCCTACACCGACTACGAACACGTGGAGCTGGAAGCCGGCACGCCGTCCACCCGCTTCACCAACCGTGGCATCGAAGCGCGTCTGGAAGCCGTACAGCAGCAGATCGGTGGCTGGGACGGTGCCTTCGGCCTGCAGTTTGGCAACAGTGATTTCGGCGCCAAGGGCGAAGAGGCGTTCGTGCCGGATACCGGCACGAAGAACATCGGCCTGTTCGTACTGCAGGAAAAGCAGTTCGGCCCGTTCAAGCTGGAACTCGGCGGCCGCCACGACCAGGTCAAGCTGGACCCGACCGGTGACTACCGCCGCCGTACGTTCGGTGCCACCAACCTGTCTGCCGCCGGTATCTGGAAGCTCAACGACGCCGTTGACCTGCGCATCGGCGTGGACAGCTCCGAGCGTGCACCGACCAACGAAGAGCTGTATGCCGCCGGCGCACACATCGCCACCCGCTCGCTGGAAATCGGCGACGCCAACCTGAAGACCGAGCGCGGCCAGCGCGTGGAACTGGGCATCCACACCCACAGCGAGCGCCTGGACTTCTCCGCGTCGGTCTACCAGACCAGGTTCAAGGACTTCATCTACCTGGCCGACACCGGTGTTACCGAAGGCCTGCCGGTCCGCGCCTGGACCCAGCAGGACGCGGTGTTCCGCGGCGCCGAGGCCGAAGCGCTGGTGCACCTGTTCGAGGGTGGCGCCGGTGACTGGGATCTGCGCCTGTTCGGTGACTACGTGAAGGCCAAGCTGGATGGCAGCGGCAGCCGCAACCTCGACATCGCCGTGCCGCACGGCGACCACAACCACAATTACAACGTGGAACTGGCCAACACCGGCTACCTGCCGCGTATCGCCCCGGCCCGCGTCGGCGCCGACCTGCGCTGGTCGAAGGACGGCTGGCGCGCCTCGGTCGGTGCGGTGCGCTACAGCCGCCAGAAGGACGTCGCGCAGAACGAAGCACCGAGCGACGGCTACACCCTGGTCGATGCGCACCTGGCCTACCGCTGGGATCGCAACGCCAGCAACAGCTACGAAGTCTTCCTGGATGGCAGCAACCTGACCAACCGCGAAGTGCGTCCGCATACCTCGCTGCTGCGCGACTACTCGCCGCTGCCGGGCCGTGGTGTCGCATTCGGCATCCGCGCGTTCTTCTGATCGCGTAAGGCGGGGTCGGATCCCACGGGGGCCTTCGGGCCCCCGTTTTCATTTCGATCCGCACCATCACACATTCGTCACAAAGATGTGCGTACCACAACAAGCGGACAATCCCGTCACTCAAAGTCTCGCCAATCGGACATTTTTGTCCGAACATAATTCCATGACTGCCCAACGTGCCGATGCTGCTGCCCGCCGTGCCCTCATCCTCGACGCCGCCGATCATGTGTTCGGCCAACACGGTGTCACCGCCCCGCTGGACCTGGTGGTCGAACGCGCCCAGGTGGGCCGCGCCACCCTGTACCGCAACTTTCCCGACCGCACCGCGCTGATCCAGGCACTGCTGCAGCGTACGGTCGACCGCATCCGGCGCCAGGTCGAACAGCTCGGCGACCGCGACGATGCCCTGTTCGAGGTGTTCGAGGGCATGGCCCAGCGCATCATCGATTCACCTGCCTTGGCCGACTACTGGCGCGCAGTGGATTCGGACGTGCCGGCCATGCGTACCGCGCGCGAGACCGTGCGCGATCTGCTGGAAGCACCGATCGCCCGTGCCAAGGCCGCCGGCCTGTGCCGTGCCGATCTGGAGAAGACGGACATTTCACTCATCTCGGGCATGCTGGGCGCGGCCCTGCGCGGCAAGACCCGCGACGAGCGCGCCCACCTGGCCGGGCGCGCCCTGCAGCTGCTGCGCGGGGGTCTCCAGGGAGCAACCAGCGAGGCCCGCTGATGGTCCAGCCGTATCTGAAGCCGGTTCCGGATTGGGAGGAGCACGAGAAGCCGACCATGCCCGGTTCGGCTTCGATGCCCTGGCACCCACCGTACCGTCGGTTGGCCTATGCACTGGTATCGCTGCTGGTGGCGATCACCGGCGGCCTCGGCAATGCGCTGGTCACCGCCAACCTGCCGTTCCTGCAGGGCCAACTGGCACTGACCCCCACCCAGGGCAGCTGGCTGGTGGCCGCCTATGCCATGGTCAATGTCACCGCCAACCTGCTGGCCTTCAAGTTCCGCCAGCAGTACGGCATCCGCCTGTTCGCCGAGATCGGGCTGGGCCTGTATGCGGCGCTGGCGGTACTGCACCTGTTCGTCGGCAGCTTCGAGACCACGATGCTGACCCGCGCCGCCAGCGGCTTCGCGGGTGCGGCCTGTTCGACACTGGGCACGCTGTACATGCTGCAGGCGCTGCCGCGTCGCTTCACCGGCAATCTGCTGGTCGTCGGTGTCGGCCTCTCGCAGCTGGCGGTGCCGATCGCCTGGATCGTGTCGCCGGGCCTGGTCGATACCGGCCAGTGGCACCAGCTCTACTCGTTTGAGGCCGGGCTGGCACTGTGCGCGTTCGCGGCGGTGGTGGTGCTGAAGCTGCCGCCCGGCATCCAGGTGAAGGCGTTCGAGCCGCTGGACTTCCTCACGTTCGCCCTGCTCGCACCGGCCGTCGCCCTGCTGGTGATCGTGCTGGCGCAGGGCTACACCCGCTGGTGGCTCAACACGCCATGGCTGGGCTTGGCTCTGGTCGCCTCGATCGCGCTGTCCACCACCGCCTTCATCATCGAGCACTACCGGCGCAATCCGCTGCTGCAGATCCGCTGGCTGTCGAAGCTGCCGGTACTGCACTTCATCGTCGGTGCGTTCCTGATCCGATTCCTCACCACCGAGCAGTCCTACGGCGTGATCAACCTGATGCGCACGCTGGGCATGGGGCCTGACCAGATGCGCCCGCTGTTCGTAGTGATCCTCGCCGGGGTGATCGTCGGCATCGCTGGCGCCTCGCTCACCTTCGGCCCCAAGCGGCTGATCGCCCAGCTGCTGATGGCGATCCTGCTGCTGGGCGCCGCAGCGTTCTTCGACCAGCACCGCACCAGCCTGGACCGGCCACACGATTTCTACGCCAGCCAGTTCCTGGCCTCGGTCGGTGCCGGTATGTTCATGGGCCCGCTGATCATGCTCGGCATCTCTGCCGCGTTGAAACAGGGCGTGGATCACATGATCACCTTCCTGGTGACGCTGTCGATCACCCAGACGCTGGGTGGCCTGGCCGGCTCGGCGGTGCTGGGCACCTTCCAGCTGCATCGCGAGCAGTTGTACTCCAGCGCATTGACCAGCCAGCTCGACCCGGCCGACCCGGTGGTGGCACAACGCCTGCGCCTCCAGCAGCAGCTGTACAGCGCACAGGTCACCGACCCGGTGCTGCGCAGTGCGCAGGGCAGCGCGCAGCTGGCGCAGACCACTCGCCGCGAAGCCAACGTGCGTGGATTCAATGATGTGTTCACATTGAGCGGTTGGCTGGCCATCGGCTTCCTGTGCTGGTTGCTGCTGCTGTCGCTGCGCACCGCGGTGCTCAAGCAATGGCGCAAGCGCCACCCCACTTCCCCCGCTGCGGCCACGCCGGCCGCGCCCCGCTGAGTCCTCCGCCATGCCTCCCGTCCCGCCCCGACCCGACGACAACGTGACCCCTCCGCCGCCGACCGACGCGGCACCTGCGCCCACGCCCGTTGAGCCGGCGGTCGCGCCGAAGTACCTCAAGCCCAGCGCGCGCAGCGTGGTGGTGATGGTGGTGGTGGCACTGCTGGGCATCGCACTGATCCTGCGCGCGTGGCACCTGTGGCCGTTCACCAGCACGGTGATGGTGACCGACAACGCGTATGTACGCGGGCAGATCACGGTGATGGCGCCGCAGGTGAACGGCTACGTGACCGAAGTGCTGGTGAAGGACTTCCAGCACGTGAAGCAGGGCGAGCCGCTGCTGCGCATCGATGACCGCATCTACGCGCAGCGCGTCGCCCAGGCGCAGGCGACGCTGGACAGCGCACGCGCGGCGTTGGCCAACTCGGACCAGTCGCAGGCGCAGAACCGTGCGCAGATCGCCTCCGCACACGCCACGTTGTCGGCCGGCCAGGCGGAGCTGCAACGCTCACGCAACGAGCTGAAGCGCTACGAGGAGCTGGCCGCGCAGCAACTGGTGTCAGTCAACGACCGCGACAAGTTCCGCACCACCCAGGCGTCGGCACAGGCCAGCGTCCAGCAGTCACAGGCGCAGATCCGCATTGCCGAGGAAACCCTGGTATCGACCCAGGTGGCGCGCAAGAGCCTGGAGGCGCAGGTGGAGAGCGCGCAGGCGCAACTGGAACTGGCCCGCATCGATCTGGCCAACACGGTGATCCACGCACCGCGCGACGGCCAGATCAGCGAGGCCAGCGTGCGCGTGGGCCAGTACGTCGCTGCCGGTTCGCAGCTGCTGTTCCTGGTACCTGACACGTTGTGGGTGGTGGCCAACTACAAGGAAGGCCAGACCTGGGGCATGGCGATCGGCCAGCCGGCCACGTTCTCGGTGGACGCGTTCCAGGGGCAGGTGCTGCGGGGCCGCGTGCAGGAGATCGCGCCGGCTACCGGCTCGGAATTCAGCGTGCTGCGCCCGGACAATGCCAGCGGCAACTTCACCAAGGTGGTGCAGCGGCTGCCAGTACGGATTTCGATCAACGAGGGCCAGAAGCTGGCGGCACAACTGCGGCCCGGCATGTCGGTGATCGTGCGGGTGGATACCGCAAGCAAGCCGATGGACTAGCGTTTGTCATGAAACGGGGGTCAGATCCCTTTTGCCAAGGCAAAAGGGATCTGACCCCAGGACCCATTGCTCAGCCCGCGCAGCGCGCGCAGAGGCCGTGCACTTCCAGAGTCTGCGCCTGCGGCTGGAAACCCAGCTCCTTGGCGCGCTTCTCCAGCTGGGTGACGATTTCGCGGTCTTCCAGCTCCACCGCGCTGTGGCAGCTGTTGCAGATCAGGAACGGCACCGAATGCGCGGCGCTGCTGGGATGGTGGCAGGCCACGAAGGCATTGACCGACTCCAGCTTGTGCACGAAGCCATTGGCCATCAGGAAATCCAGCGCGCGGTACACGGTGGGCGGGGCATCAGCGCCCACGCCCTTGCCGTTGCGCACCCATTCCAGCAGCTCGTAGGCCTTGACCGGCTTGCCGGCCTCGGCGATCAGCTTCAGCACATTGGCGCGGATCGGGGTCAGGCGCAGCCCGCGTTCGCGCGAGACGCGCTCGACCACCGCCACAAAATCCGATGCATCGTGGACGTGGTGGTGCGGGGCCGTACAGGCAGTGGCGGTCTTGGCGGGCATGCGTGTTCTCCGGTTCGGGCCTGGCAAGGATGCCTCAGGCCGTTGCTACCTTGGTGATGGCCACATCAATGCGTTTCAAGGCCTGCTCGCGGCCGGCCAGGTACACGGTATGGGAAATGTCAGGGCTGACCTGGGTGCCGGTGATGGCCACGCGCAGCGGCTGGGCGACCTTGCCCATGCCGATCTCCAGCGCGGCGGCGACGTCGTGCAGGGCCACGCCCACCGACTCGGCGGTCCATTCCGGCAGGGCTGCCAGCAGCTCGCGGGCCTTGCCCAGCGCCACCTCGGCACCGGCCTTGAAGTGCTTGGCCACCGCCGCTTCGTCGTACTCGGTCAGCGGCTGGTACCAGATCACGGCCTTTTCGGCCATTTCCTTCAGGGTCTGCACGCGCTCACGCAGGGCGATCACCACGTCCTCCGGGGCCGGGCCGGCGGCCACGTCCAGGCCCAGCTTCTGCAGCTGGTAGACCAGGTGCGGCACGATGGCGGCCACGTCCTCGGTCTTCAGGAAGTGCTGGTTGACCCAGCCCAGCTTGGCCATGTCCAGGCGCGAGGCCTTGGAATTGCAATCCTTCACGTCGAACAGGTCGATCAGTTCCTGGCGGCTGAACAGCTCCTGGTCACCGTGCGACCAGCCCAGCCGGGCCAGGTAGCTCAGCAGCGCATCGGGCAGGTAGCCGGCGTCCTTGTACTGCATCACGTCGGCCGCGCCGGTGCGCTTGGACAGCTTGGCCCCCTGCTCGTCCAGGATCATCGGCATGTGGCCGAACTTCGGCACCGGCGCACCGATGCCTTCGTACAGGTTGATCTGGCGCGGGGTGTTGTTGATGTGGTCGTCACCGCGGATGACCTCGGTGATGCCCATGTCCCAGTCGTCCACCACCACCGCGAAGTTGTAGGTGGGGTAGCCGTCCGGACGGAAGATGACCATGTCATCCAGCTCGCTGTTGGCGATCTCGATGCGGCCCTTGATCAGGTCGTCGAACACCACCGTGCCTTCCAGCGGGTTCTTGAAGCGGATGACGCGGTTCGGGTCGTCCCTGTACGGTAGGCCCAGTTCGCGTGCAGCGCCGTTGTAACGCGGCTTTTCCTGCCTGGCCATGGCGGCCTCGCGCATCGCATCCAGCTCTTCGCGGGTTTCGTAGGCGTAGTACGCCTTGCCGTCGGCGATCAGCTGCTCGGCCACTTCCTGGTAACGGGCGACGCGGTCGGTCTGGTAGATTGGGCCCTCGTCGTAGTCCAGGCCCAGCCACTCCATCGCCTCCAGGATGGCGTCGATCGCGCCCTGGGTGCTGCGTTCACGATCGGTGTCCTCGATGCGCAGCACGAACTCACCGCCGCGGTGACGGGCCTCCAGCCAGCAGTACAGCGCGGTGCGGGCACCACCGATGTGCAGGTAGCCGGTGGGACTGGGGGCGAAGCGGGTGCGGCAGGTCATGGACGGCTCGAGGAACGGGAATCCCCCGATTTTACCAGCCCTCCGCCCCCGACGGAAAAAGGGGACGGAGGGGATTAAGTCGCGATTGCCCAGCCTCTGGGCGCTGCGACCGGGAAACGGAGGGGAGAAACGACTTAATCCCCTCCGTCCCCTTTTACGGTTCCTGCTTGCGCGGGAAGGACTGCTCGCGCATGGCGGCGTTGTAGGCGAACGAGGCGACGATGGCGGCGGCCTGTTTCAGGTCTTCCGGCTCGGCGTGGTCCCAGGTATCCAGGTGGCTGTGGTGGACGTTGGTGAAGTAGTCCAGCCGGTCCTGGATGAACTGGAAGCCCGGAAGGCCGATGCGGTCGAAGCTGATGTGGTCGGTACTGCCGGTGTTGCGGGTGGCCACGGTGGTGGCGCCCACGTCATGGAACGGCGCCAGCCAGGCTTCGAAGATCGGCATCGCCGCCAGGTTTTCCTGCGCGTAGATGCCCCGGAAGCGGCCCGAGCCGTTGTCCATGTTGAAGTAGACCTGGAACTTGCTGTAGTCGCGGGTCTTCTGCAATGCACCGGTCGGCTCGCGCAGCGAGGCCGGCAGCGCCTTCTGGGCCGGGTCGGTGGGTTCCGGGAAACGACCGAAGTGCTTGGCCACATAGGCCTGCGAGCCGATCAGGCCCTGCTCCTCACCGCTCCACAACGCCACGCGGATGGTGCGCTTCGGCTTGGCGCCGGTGGCCTTGAGGATGCGCATCGCCTCCATCATCACCGCCACGCCGGCTGCATTGTCGGCCGCACCGGTACCGCTGTGCCAGGAATCCAGGTGCGCGCCGATCATCACCACTTCATCCGGCTTGCTGCTGCCGCGGATCTCGGCCAGCGTGTTGTAGCCCGGCTGGTTGGCCTCGTCGGTGAAGCGCGCGGCCACATCCACGCGCAGACGTACCATCTGCTTGGCCTCCAGCGCGCGCACCAGCGGATTGAAGTGCTCGCTGATCATCGCCAGCTCGGGGATGCCCACCGACTCACCGGCCTTGCGCGAACCGCCGCCGGCGACGCGGATGATGCCGTTGTCCCAGCTGCTGATGCTGATCGCGGCCAGCGCGCCCTCTTCGACGAAGAAGGCGTTGACCTTGGCGGCCAGCTCCTGGCGTTCCTTGTATTCCTTCACCCGCTTGGCCCGCTCGGCGGCGACGTCCTTGGGCAGGGTGAATTCCTGCAGGCCCTCCAGCGAGGTGGCGTCATGCCGGTGCGAGTCCGGCTCGGTGCCGCGCTTGTACTCGCGCGCCTCGCCCAGCAGCAGGATCTTGCCGCGCAGCTTGCCGCGATACTTTTCGATGTCCTCGGGCTTCTTGATCTCCACGTGCACCAGCTCGCCCTCAACCGGTCCCTCGGTGCCTGGCGTCCAGGCCTTGGGCAGCGCATGCAGCGGCTGCACGCGGTCACCCAGCATTTCCACGCTGGCCGAGGTGAACTCCCAGCCACGGCCGAAGTCATCGAAGGCTTCGTCGTGCACGTTGTCCAGCTTCCATTCGCTGAACTTGCCGCGGGTCCACGCGTTGGCGCGGCCCATCGCCGGCGAATTGGTCAGGCGCGGGCCGATGCGTTCGGTGAGGTAGCTGAAGGTATCCATCACCTGCGAACGGTGGAAGGCCTCCTGGCGGATGCGGCTGACCATGTCCAGGTCCACCGACTCGCGCTGCTGCGCCATTGCATTGCCACCCATCGCCAGCGCTACGGCCAGCACGCCCCACTTCAACACATCGCACCCCTGCCCTTCGGCTCGATCATCAACCCGTCGAGTCTAGCCAGCAGGGGCGCGCCGATACCGTCCCATCGGTCATGGGCAGGAGCGTGCGAACCAAGGTTCGCACCCACAGGTGACCGGTCAGCTCGCACCCACCAGAGGGCTGGGTTCCCGCCAGTAGATCCACGCCATGCGTGGATGAACAACCCGATCACCCACTCCACCCCAACCACAACTGCGCCCGCTCCGGCAGCAACAACAACCAATGCCGCCGATCGATGCTGCTGCAGCCATACACCGACGCGTGTGCCGGCCAGTCATCCGGCAGGCCGCCGATGCCGATCTCGGCCAGCGCCTCCGCCCCGGCCTTCCATGGCCGGTAGCGCGGCACCCGGCCGGCCACCGCGCCGCGTCCCTGCCGCGCGTCCTGCAGCCAGCGCAGTCCCTGCCCCTGCAATCCCTCGCAGGTCACCGCAGCCAGCTGGAAGCGGACCAGGCCGGGGGCGATCCGTGCCCCCGGCAGGGCCGCCAGCACGCCATGTGCCTGCAGCAGTGCATCCACTTCCAGCAGGGCCGGAATGCCCTGCCGTGCCCGTTGCCGCAATCCCTGGCGCCAGCCCATGACGTACTCCTTACTTCAGTTCCGCGCCAAGCGCGTACCAGTCGACCCGGCGCGTCACCCACATCGCCAGCGCCAGGATCACGAACAGCAGCAGCGAACCCATCAGCAGCGCGTTGTTCTCCGACACCAGCAGGCCATACAGCGCGCCGTACAGCACGGTCAGCAGCGCAGCGAAGCCGAGACCGCGCTTCCAGTGGCCCAGCACGTTGGCCAGGTACACCGCCTGCAGGCCGATACAGGCCACCGCCGATACCAGGTAGGCCTTCCAGAACGCGATGTGCTCGGACAGGCTGATCAGCAACAGGAAGAAGATCGCCAACGCCAGGCCCACCATCAGGTACTGCAGCGGGTGGATGCGCAGCGACTTGATCAGTTCGAACAGGATGAAGCCGACGAAGGTGAGCAGCACGAACAGCACGCCGTACTTCGAGGCGCGATCGGCCTGGGTGTAAGCATCGACTGGATCGACCAGCGATACCGTCACCGCCTGCGAATCGACCGAACCGTCATTGCGCAGCTGTCGCTGTGCGTCGGAGGCCAGCGAGGACACGGCCCAGCGCGCATCGAAACCCTGTGCATCAACGCGTCGCTCATTGGGCAGGAACGCCCCGCTGAACGACGGGTGCGGCCAGCTGGAACGCAGCGCGATATGCGTATCGTCGCCCACCGGCACCACCGACAGCATGCGGCTGCCGTCCAGGCGCAGTTCCAGCTCCACGGTGCTGGCGGCCAGCGTGCCGCCGTGGTCTTCGGCAAACCCGGTCACCGGTGCATGCAGACCGCGGCCGACTTCGCTGGCAGCGCCCACGCCGGGCAGCAGCCGCAGCTGCTTGCCATCCACGCGCAGATTCGGCGTACCGACCAGGCCACGCACATCGGAAATGCCCACGGCTACATACGGCTGGCCGTAACTGCGGCCGGCCTTCACCGGATAGTCGTCTTCGGCGAACGTCGCCTTCATCTGGCCGTTCCAGCTGTAGACCGGCACCTTGAACAGCCCGACCTCACGCTGGCTCGGCAGCATCTCACCGCCCACCTCCAGCGACGCCGGCATCTGCAACCAGTGCCCCTCGGTGACCTGCACCTCGGTCTTCTTGACGCCCAGCGGATCGACCAGTTCAACCTGCTTGCGCTCCACCCACGGCACCACCCGCACCGGCCCGACCAGCTGCTGCGCACCGGCGCGGCTGTCGGCCACCCGCGAGAAGGCCTCATCGCGGTACGCACTGCGTTCGTTGATGACCCCGCGGATCATCGTCAGCGGAACCAGCAGCAGCAGGATCAGCCCGCCGACAATGGCGAACCGCAGCAGCATCTTCAGGGATTTCATGGTCCATCCTCGTTGGAGAGGACTGCAGGATGGACCGCTGCAGTGAGCAGGGTTTGTGGCGAATTTGAAGCGAATGTGAAGTCAGCGGCGCGGGCGCTGGCCCGGTGTACCCAGCGGCAACCACAGGCTGGCTACGGTACCGCCGCCGTCGCGTGCATCGACACTGGCGCGCCCATCGTGCAGGCGCGCGACTTCCCGCACGAACGGCAGGCCCAGGCCGGAACTGCGCCGCCCGCTGCCGGGGCGCGCCAGCGAATAGAAGCGTTCGAACACCCGCTCACGCGCGTAGTCGGGAATGCCGGCGCCACGGTCGGCCACCTGCAGGCGCACGCCCTGCCCGTCCACCTCGGCCTGCAGCGCGATCTCCGCGCCAGCCGGCGAGAAGGCAATCGCGTTGTCGATCAGGTTGTGCAGTGCCTGTCGCAGCAGGTAGCCGTCGCCCTGCACCTGCAGGTCGGGCACGCTGCCGATGCGGACCTGCACGCCTGCCGCTTGTGCGCGCACCTGCGCGGCAGCGGCCGCATCGGCCAGCAATGCCGGCAGCGCGATCCGGTCGCGGGTCTGCAGCCAGCCGTGCTGTTCCACTTCAGCCAGTGCCAGCAGCTTGTCGATGGTCTCGGTCAGCCGCTCCTGCTGGTCGACAATGCTGCGCGCGAAATGCACGCGATCGGCTTCGGGCAGCGGCTCCTGCAGCAGCTCGGCGGCACCGCGGATGGCCGCCAGCGGGCTCTTCATCTCATGCGTCAGCGACTGCACGTACTGCTCGACGTAGGCCTTGCCTTCCAGCTTGCGGCGCATGGTTTCCAGCGCCTGGCCCAGATCGCCGATCTCGTCGCGGCGGCGGCGCGGCGGCGGCACCGGTTCGCCGGCGCTGACCGCACGCGCATAGCGGCTGAGCTGGCCCAGGCCGGTGGTCAGCCACATCGTCACCAGCACACCGACCAGCGCCGACAAGCCGATCAGCCAGGCCCCGCGCTCGATGATAGCGCGCTGGCTGGCGGCGATGAACGGATCGATGCTGCGGTTGGGCTGCGCCAGGCTGAGCACGCCGATGAGGGTGCGCCCATCGGCCGGGTCATATACGGGCGCCGCCACATGCATCACCGTGTCGCCCTCTTCGCCGGCAATCTCGGGACTGGAACGCGCGCCGTACTCACCTCGCAGGGTGCGATAGACATCATTCCAGCGCGAGTTGTCGCGCCCCAGGTCGCGGCCCAGCGAGTCGTAGATGACGATGCCCTTGGCATCGGTGATGGTCACCCGGTAATCCAGCGAGCGCTTCGGGAAGCGCCAGACCATCGCCTTCAGGTCGCGCTGGCGTGCCTTGGCGAGGTTGCGGGTGAAGCTGCCGCTGCGGATGGTGCCGGCCTTGACGTCGGCGGCGGCCATTTCGGCCAGCACGTTGGCCGCATCGACCAGGGTCGATTCCATCGCCTGGCGCACACCGGGCTTCACTTCGTTGACGAACACGCGCATCACGAAGAACGCCGCGATGCCGGTGATCAGGAAGAAGCCCAGGAACAGCTTCAGTACCAGGCGCATCGGCTAGACCTCCAGCGCGTAGCCAAGGCCACGGTGGGTACGGATCGGGTCGTCGCTGGCACCGGCCGCGCGCAGCTTGGCGCGCAGCGTCTTTACATGCGTATCAACGGTGCGGTCGGCGCTGTCGGCGCTGCTGTCCCAGCCACGGTCCATCAGCTGGGCACGGCTGAGGATGGCGCCCGGGCGCAGCAGCAGCGCTTCCAGCAGCGCGTACTCGTAGCGGGTCAGGTCCAGTGCCTGGCCACGGAAGCGGATGCGCCGGCCTTCGCGGTCGATGGCAAAGGCGCCATGTTCCTGCCAGCCCGCATCGGCGCCGGGTGCTGCCACGACCGGTGCCGAGCGGCGCAGGCGCGCACGCACCCGTGCCACCAGCTCGCGCGGCGAGAACGGCTTGGTCATGTAGTCGTCGGCGCCCAGCTCCAGGCCGAGCACCCGGTCCACTTCGTCGTTGCGGGCGGTCAGGAAGATCACCGGCAGCTGCGCCGACGGCCCGGGCTGCGCGCGCAGTCGCCTGCAGACCTCGAAGCCGCCCAGGTCGGGCAGGCCCACGTCCAGCACCACCACGTCGATATCCCCGGCCTGCAGCCGTTGCAGGGCCTCGCCGCCCAGCAGGCAGTGGCTGGCGGCATAGCCCTCGCTGCGCAGCGCATAGAGCACGGTTTCGGCGATGGCGGCTTCGTCCTCGACCACCAGGACATGGGCAACAGGAGCTGTCATGGCGCGCAGCATAGCCGCTGCGGCCGCCGCCCCGTACACTGCCGCCCATGAACTATCGCCACGCCTTCCATGCCGGCAACCATGCCGACGTGCTCAAACACATCGTGCAGCTGGCCCTGATCGACAGCTTCAAGCGCAAGGACAGCCCGTTCTTCGTGCTCGACACCCACGGCGGTGCCGGCCGCTACCTGCTGGCCAGCGAAGAGAGCCGCAAGACCCTGGAGGCCGAATCCGGAATCATGCGGCTGATGGCCCAGCCCAAGCTGCCGGAGGTGGTCGAGCGCTACCTGAAGGCGGTACAGGCCGACAACCCGGTCGGCGCGCTGACCAATTATCCGGGTTCGCCGCTGCTGAGCGCACAGGCGATGCGTGCGCAGGACCGCATGGCGGTCTGTGAGCTGCAGGAAGCCGAAACGGCCACGTTGAAGGCCCTGTTCGCCCATGACAGCCGCGTCGATGTGCGCTCTGGCGATGGCTATGCACTGCTGCGCTCGCTGCTGCCGCCGAAGTTCAACGGCAGCAAGATCGGCCGTGGCCTGGTCCTGATCGACCCGCCCTACGAAGCCCAGGATGCCGAGTACCAGGCGGTGCTGGCCGCCCTGGCCGAAACCCTGGCGCGCTGGCCGCAGGCCACGTGTGCCGTCTGGTTCCCGATCAAGCAGCGCCGCACCATCCTGCATTTCCTGCGCAAGGCCACCGCCCTGCCGGTGAAATCGGCGATGACGATCGAGTTCCTGGTGCGCCCGGACGACTCGCCGCTGCGCCTCAACGGCAGTGGCATGCTGCTGCTCAACCCGCCCTGGCAGTTCGACCGTGTGGTCGGCCCAGCCCTGCCGGCGCTGCGCCAGCACCTGGGCGAACCGGGGGCCAGCACCCGCCTGGATTGGCTCAAAGCACCCGAATAACGGCCTTCACGAGGCTGTACCGCCGTGAGCCTTCCGTTCACGGAATGCAGCCCCGGTGATGCCACAATCGATGGACCACCAAGGAATCACCCGGTATGGCCACTCGCAACCGCATGCCGCCCTGGCATGAGATCTTCAAGGCTCCCAGCGGCCACGAGCTGCTGATCCGCCCCATCCGCCCGGAAGATGGCGCACCGCTGCAAGCGGCGTTCAGCCTGTTCGGACCGGAAGAAATCCGTGATCGTTTCCTGCAGGCGGTGACTGAGCTGTCGCCGGAAACCACCCAGCGCCTGACCCACCCGAATCCCAAGACCGAGATCACCCTGGTCGCTGCCGAATCCCTGCCTGCTGGCGAAGCAGTGGTCGGTGCGGTCGCCCGGGCCTCGATCATCCCCGGTACCCGTGAAGCCGAGTACGCGATCCTGATCAGCCGCTTCCTGATCGGCCAGGGCCTGGGCCGGCAGCTGATGCGCAAGCTGGTGAAGTGGGGCCGCGGCAAGTACCTGGACCGCCTGTACGGCGACGTTGCCGCCGAGAACGAGCCGATGAAGCAGCTGGCCGCCTCGCTGGGCTTCAAGCCGGTGCCGCACCCGACCGGTGCCGAAGGCCTGGTGCGGATGGTGCTGGAGCTGGACAACTGAAGGTAGCGCCGGGCCATGCCCGGCGACATTGATTCAACCGCTGCGCTCGCCGGGCTTGGCCCGGCGCTACCCCGCTCACGTCACGATCATGGGCCCGGCGGGGGCTTCTGCTAAAATCCGGGGTCCATGTCGCGTACCTCATACTCCGCCCCGCCGCTGCCGCGCGCCGGCCAGCTCCGCGCCTGGTGGCGCGCCCCCGCCTCGCCGACCGCCCTGGCCTGGTACCTGGCCCAGGCCGCGCGCGCGCACGACGCGCCGCTGCTGGTGATCGCCCGTGACAACCACGGTGCCAACCAGCTCGAAGCCGACCTGCAGACCCTGCTCGGCGGCGACCCGGCCCTGCCGGTGGTCGCCTTCCCGGACTGGGAAACCCTGCCCTACGACCGCTTCAGCCCGCATCCGGACATCATCTCGCAGCGTTTGTCCGCCCTGCATCGCCTGCCCTCGCTGAAGCGCGGCCTGGTGATCGTGCCGGTGCAGACCCTGCTGCAGCAGCTGGCCCCGCGCAGCTATGTGATCGGTGGCAGCTTCGACCTGAAGGTCGGCCAGCGCCTGGATCTGGAGGCCGAGAAGCGCCGCCTGGAAAGTGCCGGCTATCGCAACGTGCCGCAGGTGATGGACCCCGGCGACTTCGCCGTGCGCGGCGGCCTGCTCGACGTGTTCCCGATGGGTTCCGACGAGCCACTGCGGGTGGAACTGCTGGACGAGGACATCGATTCGATCCGTGCGTTCGATCCGGAAAGCCAGCGTTCGCTGGACAAGGTCGAGTCCGTGCACATGCTGCCCGGCCGCGAAGTGCCGATGGACGAGGCCAGCATCGCCCGCGTGCTGGCCGCGCTGCGCGAGCGTTTCGATGTGGATACCCGGCGCAGTTCGCTGTACCAGGATCTGAAGTCCGGGCTGGCCCCGGCCGGCGTCGAGTACTACCTGCCGCTGTTCTTCGAACGCACCGCCACCCTGTTCGACTACCTGCCCGACGGCAGCCTGCCGGTGGTCTGCGCCGGTGCGTATGAAGCGTCCGTCGCGTTCTGGGCGCAGACCGGTGAGCGCTACGAACAACGCCGCCACGACGTCGAACGGCCGCTGCTGCCGCCGTCGGCGCTGTACCTGTCGCCAGAGCTGCTGCGCGAGCGCCTGAACGATGCCCCGCGCATCGAGGTGTGGTCGGCTGACCACGCGCGCATCGCCGATGCCCATGCGCTGGGTGACCAGCCGCTGCCGCCGCTGCCGGTGGCCGCACGCGAGGCCCCCGCCGGCGACGCACTGAAATCTTTCCTCGGCCACTACCCGGGCCGGGTGCTGATCGCCGCCGATTCGCCAGGCCGTCGTGAAGCCCTGCTGGAAGTGCTGCAGGCCGCCGAGCTGAAGCCGCCGGTGGTGGCCGACCTGCCCGCGTTCCTCGCCGACGATGCGCGCTTCGCGATCGCTGTGGCGCCGCTGGAAGATGGCTTCGCACTGGACGACCCGCGCATCGCGGTGCTGACCGAGCGCCAGCTGTTCCCCGAGCGCGCCGGCAGCACCCGCCGCACGCGCCGTGCCGGCCGCGAGCCGGAAGCGATCATCCGCGACCTCGGCGAACTGACCGAGGGCGCACCGATCGTGCATGAGGACCATGGCGTCGGCCGCTACCGGGGCCTGATCGCGATGGACGTCGGCGGCATGCCCGGCGAATTCCTCGAAATCGAATATGCCAAGGGCGACCGCCTGTACGTGCCGGTCGCCCAGCTGCACCTGATCAGCCGCTACTCGGGCGCCTCGGCGGAAACCGCGCCGCTGCATTCGCTGGGTGGCGAGCAGTGGAGCAAGGCCAAGCGCAAGGCCGCTGAGAAGGTGCGCGACGTCGCTGCCGAGCTGCTGGAGATCCAGGCCCGCCGCCAGGCGCGTGCGGGTTTGGCACTGCAGGTGGACCGCGCGATGTACGAACCGTTCGCGGCCGGCTTCCCGTTCGAGGAAACCCCGGACCAGTTGGCCGCGATCGATGCCACCCTGCGCGACCTGGCCAGCAGCCAGCCGATGGACCGCGTGGTCTGCGGCGACGTCGGCTTCGGCAAGACCGAGGTCGCCGTGCGCGCGGCGTTCGCCGCCGCCAGTGCCGGCAAGCAGGTGGCCGTACTGGTGCCGACCACGCTGCTGGCCGAGCAGCACTACCGCAACTTCCGCGACCGTTTCGCCGATTACCCGCTGAAGGTCGAAGTGCTGTCGCGCTTCAAGAGCACCAAGGAGATCAAGGCCGAGCTGGAAAAGGTCGCCGCCGGCACCATCGACGTGATCGTCGGTACCCATCGCCTGCTGCAGCCGGACGTGAAGTTCAAGGACCTGGGCATGGTCATCGTCGACGAGGAACAGCGTTTTGGCGTACGCCAGAAGGAAGCCCTGAAGGCGCTGCGCGCCAACGTGCACCTGCTGACCCTGACCGCCACCCCGATTCCGCGCACGCTCAACATGGCCATGGCCGGCCTGCGCGACCTGTCGATCATCGCCACGCCGCCGCCGAACCGGCTGGCGGTGCAGACCTTCATCACCCAGTGGGACAACGCGCTGCTGCGTGAGGCCTTCCAGCGCGAGCTCGCGCGCGGTGGCCAGCTGTACTTCCTGCACAACGACGTGGAAAGCATCGGCCGCATGCAGCGCGAGCTGTCCGAGCTGGTGCCGGAGGCGCGCATCGGCATCGCCCATGGGCAGATGCCGGAGCGCGAGCTGGAAAAGGTGATGCTGGATTTCCAGAAGCAGCGCTTCAACGTGCTGCTGTCGACCACGATCATCGAATCGGGCATCGACATTCCCAACGCCAACACCATCATCATCAACCGTGCCGACCGCTTCGGCCTGGCCCAGCTGCACCAGCTGCGCGGCCGCGTCGGTCGTTCGCACCATCGCGCCTACGCGTACCTGGTGGCGCCGGACCGCCGATCGATCACCCCGGATGCGGAGAAGCGCCTGGAAGCGATCGCGTCGATGGACGAACTGGGCGCCGGCTTCACCCTGGCCACGCACGATCTGGAGATCCGCGGTGCCGGTGAACTGCTCGGCGAGGACCAGAGCGGACAGATGGCCGAGGTCGGCTTCAGCCTGTACACCGAACTGCTGGAGCGCGCGGTGCGCAGCATCAAGCAGGGCAAGCTGCCCGACCTGGATGCCGGCGAGGAAGTGCGCGGCGCCGAAGTCGAGCTGCATGTGCCGGCGCTGATTCCGGAAGATTACCTGCCGGACGTGCACACCCGCCTGACCCTGTACAAGCGCATTTCCAGCGCGCGCGAAAGTGATGCGCTGCGCGAACTGCAGGTGGAGATGATCGACCGCTTCGGCCTGCTGCCGGATGCGGCCAAGCACCTGTTCGCCATCGCCGAGCTGAAGCTGAAAGCCAACACGCTGGGCATCCGCAAGCTGGACCTGGGCGAGAACGGTGGCCGCATCGTGTTCGAGTCCAAGCCGAACATCGATCCAATGGCGGTGATCCAGCTGATCCAGAAACAACCGAACCTCTACGCCATGGAAGGGCCCGACAAGCTGCGCATCAAGCACCCGCTGCCGTTGCCGGAAGACCGCTTCAATGCGGCCCGCGCCCTTCTGACCACCCTCGCCCCGGGTTGATCGCCCCCCCG
>NZ_VMBJ01000063.1:0-20340 GCF_010608305.1 Stenotrophomonas sp. AS012628
GCGTCCAGCTTCTCCAGGGTGTCGGCGGCACCGGCCACCAGCTTGCGCGGCAGCTCGCCGTGGTCGGCGTCCAGCTTCTCCAGCAGGTCCGGCGAAATCGTCAGGCGGTCGCAGCCGGCCAGCGCTTCGATCTGCGCGGTCGAACGGAAGGAGGCACCCATCACCACCGTCGACGAACCGCGACGCTTGAATTCGGCATACACGCCACGCACGAACTTCACGCCCGGGTCTTCGTCGATGCTGGCCGGGGTCTGGCCGTTGGCCACGTACCAATCGAGGATGCGGCCGACGAACGGCGAGATCAGGAACGCGCCGGCTTCGCTGCAGGCCAGCGCCTGGGTCGGGTTGAAGATCAGGGTCAGGTTGCAGTCGATACCCTCGGCCTGCAGGATGCGCGCGGCTTCCACGCCTTCCCAGGTCGCGGCGATCTTGATCAGGATCTTCTCGCGCGGCACGTCTGCATCAGCGTACATCTGGATGAACTGGCGGGCCTTGGCCACGGTGGCGGCGGTGTCGTAAGCCTGGTCGGCATCCACTTCGGTGGACACGCGGCCCGGCACCAGCGTGCTCAGCAGCGCGCCGACGCCGATGGTCAGGCGGTCGGCCACGGCATGCACCACGGCTTCGCGGTCGCCACTCTGCTGGCGGCCCCAGGCCAGTTCGCGTTCGATCAGCTCGGCGTAGACCGGCAGGTCCAGCGCCTTCTTCACCAGGGTCGGGTTGGTGGTGCAGTCCACCGGCTGCAGGCGCTTGATGGCGTCGTAGTCACCGGTATCGGCAACGACCACGGACAGTTCGCGCAGCTGGGACAGTTTGGACGGGGTACTCATTACGGCTCCTGGTGCAGGGGGATCGAATCGCGCGCGGTGCGCAGCGGTAATCAGGGGCGGTCGTTGTGGACCGCGGTCACGCGCAGGCGCAGCTTGCGGCCGCCGGGCGCGTTCCAGTCGATGCTCTGGCCGATCGAAAGGCCGAGCAGGGCACTGCCGACCGGGGCCAGCACGGAAACCTTGCCTTCATCGACGTTGGCTTCGCGGGGGAAGACCAGGGTCAGGACGTGCTTCTCGCCCGAGACTTCATCTTCGCACTCCACGCGCGAATGCATCATGACGATGCCTTCGGGAATCTGGTCCGGTGCCAGCACGGTGGCACGGTTGAGTTCTTCAGCAAGCGCGAGCGCGGCAGGCGTCTGGCTCAGCGCAGGGGATTCGAGCATGGCGTCCAGGCGGTCCATGTCGAAGGTGGAAACGGTGATCGACGGCGGCAGGCCGCTGGCGGTACTCATGGTGAAGCTCCTTGGTTGAAAGCCATGCAAAAGGCGGCACCTGCTGGCGCCGCCTGTCTGTATTGTGGGGACAAATGCGGCCGGAATCGACTCCTGCCGATTCCAGGCCGGTACTGCGGGGGCTCAGCCGTTCAGCGCGGGGCCGGGCAGGGCGGCAGTGTCGCCGGCGGTGTTGACCGCCTCCAGGGTGAACAGCGCCTGCGGCAGGCGCTTGAACTGGTCGGCCAGCTCCATCAGGAAGTCGTTCATGGCCGAGCTGCGGCGCCAGATCATGGCGATGCGGCGGCTGGGACGGCCTTCGCCGGTGAAATCGAGCAGGCGGATGTTGTTCGAGCGCGGGACCGGCGGTTGCACCGACAGGCTCGGCAGCAGGGTGATGCCGACGTCGGCGGCAACCATCTGCCGCAGCGTCTCCAGGCTGGTGGCGCGGAACTCGGACTTCTCGTTGGCGCCGAACAGGCGGCAGACTTCCAGTGCCTGGTCGCGCAGGCAATGCCCGTCTTCCAGCAGCAGCAGCTTCTGCGTGGCCAGTTCCTGCACGTCCAGGTGTTCGCGACGGGCCAGCGGGTGGCGCCCGGAAACAGCCAGCAGGAACGGTTCTTCGAACAGGAACTCGGCGTGCAGCTGGTCGTCGATCACCGGCAGGGCCAGCAGCGCAGCATCGAGTTTGCCTTCGCGCAGGCGGTCGAGCAGCACATCGCTCTTTTCCTCGACCAGCAGCAGTTCCAGCTCCGGGAAGCGATCGCGGATGCGCGGGATCACATGCGGCAGCAGGTACGGGCCCAGGGTCGGGAAGATCCCCAGGCGCACCGTACCGGCTTCCGGGTCGCGGCTGCGTCGCGCCGCTTCCTTCAGCTGTTCCACTTCGGACACGATCACCCGCGCCCGCGCGGCAGCCTCCTGGCCGGCCGGGGTCAGCATCACCTTGCGCGGTGCGCGTTCCACCAGCGGCAGGCCCAGCTCTTCTTCCAGCTTGCGGATCTGCGTGGACAGCGTTGGCTGGCTGACGAAGCAGGAGGCGGCAGCCCGGCCGAAATGCTTGTGGTCGGCCAGGGCTACCAGGTACTTCAGATCACGTAGGTTCATCCTTACACCCCAGGGGTAACGGACCGGCTGACGGCGTGGTTACCCGACAGGCAGACAATGTTCCCGGTGATCTGGGAACGGTGGATCAGGCCGCTTCAGCAACGGCACCGCTGCTGCTGCTCACCGACGAGCGGATCAGGTGGTCGAACGCGCTCAGTGCGGCGGTCGAACCGGCGCCCATGGCGATGATGATCTGCTTGTAGGGTACCGTCGTGCAATCGCCAGCAGCGAACACACCCGGCAGGTTGGTCTGGCCGCGGTCGTCGATGACGACCTCGCCACGCGGCGACAGCGCCACGGTGTCCTTCAGCCACTCGGTGTTGGGCAGCAGGCCGATCTGCACGAAGATGCCTTCCAGCTCGACGCGGTGGGCGTCGCCGCCGACGCGGTCCTTGTAGACCAGGCCGGTGACACGGCTGCCGTCGCCCAGCACCTCGGTGGTCTGCGCGCTGGTCAGCACGGTGACGTTGGCCAGGCTGCGCAGCTTCTTCTGCAGTACTTCATCGGCGCGCAGGCTGGAATCGAATTCCAGCAGGGTCACATGCGACACGATGCCGGCCAGATCGATGGCCGCTTCCACGCCGGAGTTGCCGCCGCCGATCACTGCCACGCGCTTGCCCTTGAACAGCGGGCCATCGCAATGCGGGCAGTAGGCCACGCCCTTGTTGCGGTACTGGTCCTCGCCCGGCACGTTCATCTGCCGCCAGCGTGCGCCGGTGGACAGGATCACCGAACGCGACTTCAGCACCGCGCCGTTCTCCAGCTGCACCTGCACCAGGCCGTCTTCACCGGCCGGCACCAGCGCGCTGGCGCGCTGCAGGTTCATGATGTCCACCTCGTACTCGCGCACGTGCTGTTCCAGCGCCGTGGCCAGCTTCGGGCCTTCGGTCTCCTTCACCGAAATGAAGTTCTCGATCGCCATGGTGTCCAGCACCTGGCCACCGAAACGCT
The DNA here is from genome assembly GCF_010608305.1 of Stenotrophomonas sp. AS012628. NCBI lineage: Bacteria > Pseudomonadati > Pseudomonadota > Gammaproteobacteria > Lysobacterales > Lysobacteraceae > Stenotrophomonas > Stenotrophomonas sp. AS012628. The sequence goes on from NZ_VMBJ01000063.1 coordinate 3,323, forward strand.
CGGCGGCGATGCCGGTGCGGATGCCCTTGCGTGCGGCGTAGATCGCTGCTGCCGCACCAGCCGGGCCACCGCCCACCACCAGCACGTCGAAGGCGTCCTTGGCGGCGATTTTCTCGGCATCGCGCTTGCTGGCGTTGGTGTCCAGCTTGGCCACGATCTGCTCGAGGGTCATGCGGCCCTGGTCGAAGACTTCACCGTTGAGGTACACGGTCGGCACCGACATGATCTCGCGCTTCTCGACTTCGTCCTGGAACAGGGCACCATCGATGGCCACGTGCTGGATGCGCGGGTTGAGCACGGCGGCCAGGTTCAGCGCCTGCACCACGTCCGGGCAGTTCTGGCAGGACAGCGAGAAGTAGGTTTCAAACTTGTACTCGCCTTCCAGGTTCTGCACTTGCTCGATCAGCTCGGCAGTGGCCTTGGAGGGGTGGCCGCCCACCTGCAACAGCGCCAGCACCAGCGAGGTGAACTCGTGGCCCATCGGCAGGCCGGCGAAGGTCAGGTGGATGTCCTGGCCCGGGGTGCCCAGGTCGAAGGACGGCACGCGGCCCTGGCCGTCACGCAGCACCTGCAGCGAGATCTTGTCCGACAGGCTTTCCAGGGTCTGCAGCAGTTCCAGCATTTCCTGCGACTTGGCGCCGTCGTCGGCGTGCGCGGTGATCTGGATCGGGCGGGTCACGCGCTCCAGATAGGTCTTCAGCTGCGACTGCAGGTTGGCGTCCAACATCGGGTCATCTCCTGGCTTCAGGCAAACAGGGGGCGTGGCACCGCTGTAGAAGGTAGCGGACCAGCAGGGGGTAGGGGTGAACCCAAGACAGCGACCGTGGAAGGGGCTGGTTGGCCAAGGCTGGCGCGCGTTGGCTGTCTTGGGTTCACCCCCACGCCGGCGGGGGGACCGGCACGGGGATGAAAGGCGCGCCGTGGCGTGGGGCCACGGCAGGCCGGTACTGCGTTAGATCTTGCCGACCAGGTCCAGCGACGGGGTCAGGGTCTTCTCGCCTTCCTTCCACTTGGCCGGGCAGACCTGGTTCGGGTTGGCGGCGGTGAACTGGGCAGCCTTCAGCTTGCGCAGGGTCTCGGACACGTCACGGGCGATCTCGTTGGAGTGGATCTCCAGGGTCTTGATCACGCCTTCCGGGTTGATGATGAAGGTGCCGCGCAGGGCCAGGCCTTCTTCCGGAATGTGCACGCCGAAGGCATTGGTGAGCTGGTGGGTCGGGTCGCCGACCAGCGGGAACTGGGCCTTGCCGACGGCCGGCGAGGTTTCGTGCCACACCTTGTGCGAGAAGTGGGTGTCGGTGGTGACGATGTAGACCTCGGCGCCGGCCTTCTTGAACTCGGCGTAATGGTCAGCCGCGTCCTCGATCTCGGTCGGGCAGTTGAAGGTGAAGGCGGCCGGCATGAAGATCAGGACGGACCACTGGCCCTTCAGGCTGGCGTCGGAAACCTTGATGAACTCGCCATTGTGGTAAGCGTTGGCTTCGAACGGCTGGATCTGGGTGTTGATCAGGGACATCGTTTTTCCTCTGGTGAAGGGGAGTGGGTGAATCGACAGGAGCTAGGCTACCGATTCGCTCGCGATAAGAACAATCCATTGATTGCATCTATTTGATAGATGGAGTCTATCAAAGTGCCATGAGCCAGCACTGAACCATGCCGCTCCCATCCTGCAACTGCTTGTGTGACAAGGAAAATCGCCCGGGATGTGTGGAGAGGGCTGATAGCCCCTCCTTATGTCCTCTGGCGAAACCTGAACGGATTCCAGCTTTTTGTAGCGTCGAGCCATGCTCGACGGTGGACCTGTAGAGCCGAGCCTACGCTCGGCTGTTCCAGAAGTAGCCGAGCATGGGCTCGGCTCTACAATTGAGGCATGTCTTCCCGAACCGAACCCACCCTGCGCCAGATCGTGGCCGAGGCCAGCGCCCGCCTGGGCGGCATCGACGCCCGCCACGAGGCCGAACTGCTGCTGCTGTACGTACTGGAGCGCCCGCGTAGCTGGCTGTTCGCCCATGCCACCGATCCGCTGGCCGCTGCCGAACAGGCCACCTTCGAAGCACTGCTGGCCCGCCGCGTGGCCGGTGAGCCGGTGGCCTACCTGACCGGCCGCCGCGGTTTCTGGACGCTGGACCTGGAGGTCGACCCGGCCACGCTGATTCCGCGCCCGGAAACCGAGCTGCTGGTGGAACTGGCGCTCGAGCGCCTGCCGGCCAATCGCGACCTGCAGGTGGCCGACCTCGGCACCGGCAGCGGTGCGATCGCCTTGGCGCTGGCCAGCGAGCGGCCGCAGGCGCAGGTGCTGGCCACCGATGCCAGCCTGGGCGCGCTGGCCGTGGCCAGGCGCAACGCCGCGCGCCATGAACTGCGCAACGTGCGCTTCGCCGAGGGCGGGCACGACTGGTATGCGCCGCTGCAGGGCGCGCGTTTCGACCTGATTGCCAGCAACCCACCGTACATCGCCAGCGACGACCCGCACCTGGAACAGGGTGACCTGCGCTTCGAACCGGCCACCGCGCTGGCCTCGGGTCCGGATGGCCTGGATGACATCCGCCGCATCGTCGACGGTGGCCAGGCCCACCTGCTGCCTGATGGTTGGCTGCTGATCGAGCACGGTTGGGACCAGGGCGAGGCGATCCGCGCGCTGTTCGACGCGGCGGGTTTTGTCGAGGTGCAGACCGTGCAGGACCTGGAGCAGCGCGACCGCATCACCCTGGGCCGGCGTCCGGCCTAGAATGGAGGTTCTCCTGCCCCGGCAGGGCATCACCCTGGAGCTGCACGCATGCGTACGCTGTACCCCGCCATCACCCCCTACGACGTCGGCACCCTGAAGGTCGACGATCGCCACACCCTGTACTTCGAACAGTGCGGCAACCCGGACGGCAAGCCGGTGGTGATGCTGCACGGTGGCCCGGGCGGCGGCTGCAGCGACAAGATGCGCCAGTTCCACGACCCGTCCAAGTACCGCATCATCCTGTTCGACCAGCGCGGTGCCGGCCGTTCCACCCCGCACGCGGACCTGGTGGACAACACCACCTGGGACCTCGTTGCCGATATCGAGAAGCTGCGCGAACACCTCAAGGTCGATCGCTGGCAGGTGTTCGGTGGCAGCTGGGGTTCGACCCTGGCCCTGGCTTATGCCGAGACCCATCCGCAGCGCGTGACCGAACTGGTCCTGCGCGGCATCTTCATGCTGCGTCGCTGGGAACTGGAGTGGTTCTACCAGGAAGGCGCCAACCGTCTGTTCCCGGATGCGTGGGAGCATTACCTCAAGCCGATTCCGCCGGTGGAACGTCATGACCTGATCTCGGCCTTCCACCGCCGCCTGACCAGCGACGACGAAACCACCCGCCTGGAAGCGGCCAAGGCGTGGGCGGTGTGGGAAGGCGCGACCAGCTTCCTGCATGTCGATGATGACTTCATCAACAGCCACGAAGACCCGCATTTCGCGCTGGCGTTTGCCCGCATCGAGAACCACTACTTCGTCAACGGCGGCTTCTTCGAGGTGGAAGACCAGCTGCTGCGCGACGCACACCGCATTGCCGATATTCCGGGCGTGATCGTGCACGGCCGCTACGACGTGGTCTGCCCGCTGGCCAACGCCTGGGACCTGACCAAGGTATGGCCGAAGGCGAAGCTGGAAATCACCCCGGCCTCGGGTCATTCGGCGTTCGAAGCCGAGAACGTGGATGCGCTGGTACGCGCCACCGATAGCTTTGCCTGATCGGTAGTGCCGGCCGCTGGCCGGCAACCGGGAAAGGGTTGGATCGCGCAGACGCCGGCCAGCGGCCGGCGCTACCAGTCCCCGGCCAACAACGCGTCGGCCAGTACCTGCAGCTTCGGCGAATGCTGGCGCGACGGCGGGTAGATCAACGACAGTTCGCGGCTGCGGCCCTCGAAGGGCTGCAGCACGCGCTGCAGGCGGCCGTCGGCCAACGCATCGGCCACCGCGAAATCCATCACCTGCACGATGCCGATACCGGCGATGGCCGCTTCCACCAGCGGATCGCCGCTGTCGAACACCATCCGCGTCGGTGGCGTGACCTCACGCAGTTGCCCGTCCTGCAGGAACTGCCAGTCCACCAGCCGGCCACTGCGCAGGTTGCGCACCGCCAGGCAGGCGTGATCCTGCAGCGCGGCTACATCGCCCGGTGCGCCACAGCGGGCCAGATAGGCGGGGCTGGCCACCGTCACCCAGCGCAGCGGCCGCAAGGGCCGCGCGACGATGCGCTGGTCGGCGATAACGCCGGTGCGCAGCGCGGCATCGAAACCTTCTTCAACCAGATCGACAAGGCGGTCGCTGAGCACCGCTTCCACCTGCAACTGCGGATGCTGTTGCAGCAACGGCGCCAGCATCGGCACCAGCACCTTGCGGCCAAACATCGACGGCGCGCTGATCTTCAACGTGCCCGAAGGCGTGCATGGGCGGTCGGCCAGTTGCCGCTCGGCATCGTCCAGGCCGGCCAGCAGGGGGGCCACCTGTTCCACGAACTGGCGGCCATCCGGGGTCAGCGCCACGTTGCGGGTATTCCGCTGCAGCAGCTTCACCCCCAGCGTGGCCTCCAGCCGGCCGATCGCGCGGGACAGGCCGGACTGGCTCAGGCCGAGCTGGCCGGCGGCCACCGTGAAGCTGCGTGCTTCGGCGACCTGCACCAGCATGCGCACCGCATTGAGGTCCATCGAGGCTCCATTCATGCTGAAAATCATGACAGATATGGGTGGCAGGGGGTTTATTGAGTTGTCCGCATCAATGAGACTGCGCTCCCCCCACCGCTCCAACCCGCCGATGCCTCCCCTCAAATACCCGCGCCGGGCGCTGACCCTGTTGGCCACCGCGCAGCTGATCATCGCCCTGGACGCCACCATCATCTTCGTCGCCCTGCACGACATGGGCCGCGCGTTGCAGATCAACGCGCAGCAGTTGCAATGGGTGGTCAGTGCCTACACCGTCGCCTTCGGCGGCAGCCTGCTGCTGGGTGGCCGCGCCGCCGACCTGATCGGCCGCCGCCGTTTCTACCGGCTGGGCATGCTGCTGTTCGCACTGGCGTCGTTGCTCGGTGCGCTGGCGCCGAATGCCACCCTGCTGATCATTGCGCGTGCCGCACAGGGCGTCGGTGCGGCGCTGCTGTTCCCGGCCACGCTGGCATTGATCAACACGCTGTACGCCGAAGGCCCGGTGCGCAACCGCGCGCTGGCGATCTGGAGCATGGCCAGCGCGGTGGGCCTGGCGTTGGGCACGCTGCTCGGTGGCGTGCTGACCCAGGCGTTCGGCTGGCCGGCGGTGCTGGCGGTAATCGTGCCGCTGGCCACCGCATGTGCGGTCGCTGCCGGTGCGTGGTTGCCGGCCGATGGCCCATGGGTGCAGGGGCGCTCCTTCGACTTGGCCGGCTGCCTCACCGTCACCGCTGGCGGCAGCCTGCTGGTCACCACCCTGGTGCAAGGGCCGGAGTGGGGCTGGACGGCGCCGGCCACGCTCATCTGCCTGCTGCTTTCAGCGGTACTGCTGACCGTGTTCGTGCGGATCGAGAAGCGCAGCCGTGATCCGCTGATGCAGTTTTCGCTGCTGCGCCTGCCCGGCCTGCGCGCGGCACTGGGCCTGACCTTTGCCTTCATGAGCAGCTACGGCGTGCAGTACTACTTCCTGGCGCTGTACTTCCAGGATGGCTATGGCTGGAGCCCGCTGCAGGCTGGCATGGCGTTCCTGCTGCCGACGCTGGTGTGCACCTTCGGCATCCGTATTGCCGAACGCATGCTGCGGCGCCGTTCGCCACGGCAGGTGCTGGCCCGGGGCTTCGCCGCCGGTGCCATCGGCATCGCCACGGTGGCGCTGGCAATGCCGCATGGCGCCGGCTACTGGCCGCTGCTGCCGGGCATCGTGGTGCTCAGCATCGGCCAGGGCATGAGCTGGACGGCGATGTGGATCGTGGCCGGGCAGGGTGTGCCGGGACCGCAGCAAGGTGTCGCGTCCGGCATGGCGGCCACCGCCCAGCAGATCGGCGGCGCCTTGGGATTGGCGGTACTGGTGATGATCGCCAACGCCGCGCGCGGCACGCAGGCAGCAACCAGTCCCGATGCCCTGCAGGGCATGGTCAATGCACAGTACGGCGCCGCGCTGTTCGCCGCGCTCGGCGTGGTGATCGCGCTGGGCCTGCGCCCGGCGCCGGTAGACTCGGCAGCGACCGCCTGCCTGAGCACCGACGCATGATCGAACTGCTGGACCTGCGACAGACCCTGCATGCCTTCGCCGCCTGCAACGATGATGATGAGGTGTACGGTTCCTTCGGTTGGGTGCACGCCACCGAGGGCGATCTGCTGCAGGCGCGCTTCTGGTTGCCACCCGATGAGGATGCCGCCTTCGATGAGGACAGCGAGGTCCCGGCTGAAGCGCGCGCGCTGGGCCTGGGCACGTTTCTGGAACCTGCGACGTTTGCGGATGTGCTCGACGTGCAGAAGCGGCAACGCCCGCTGTCGTCGCTGCGGGACTACGCACAGGCGCTGGCATACTACGCCGAGTACGACGCGTTCCAGCAGGTCGAGGGTATCGACGAGGCCCTGGGCGAAGCGGAAGCTGCGGAACAGGTGGCTGCGCGCGCGGCGGGTGTGGGCACAGGCATCTTCGCGTCCTTCGATATGGCATTGAACGCGTGCCCGGAGGCGCAGATCAAAGCGGCGGCGCAGCGCGTGGCGCGCCTTCTGGAGATTCCGGTGGGCGATGCATTGGCGCGTTGCCGCGCGTTGCCGCTGGTGCTGGGTAAAGCGCTGGATCGTCGCCGCGCGCAGGCGATCAAGGATGACTTCGATGTCATCGGCGCGACGCTGCAGGTGCAGGGTTTCAAACCGTTCCCGTGGATGGACGCGCCTACGCTGCGGTAGCGCCGGGCCATGCCCGGCGGCATTCCGTTGCGCCGCCGCGATGCGGCTCGCCGGGCGTGGCCCGGCGCTACCGAGCTTCGGTCGGGTGGATGACGTTCAACCAAACGCCAGCAACTGCGGCTGCAATGCGCTGAAGATCCGCGCCAGCCGCTCCGCCCACGCCTGCTGCCCGGCCACGTCGGCAATCAGGTCCTGGCGGATCTCCAGCTCCACGTGCACCAGGCCACGGCCTTCGCCATGCACCGGCACCGCATAGTCACTGGTACTGCTGACCGAATACGGCTCATTGTCACCCACCACCAGGTCGCCCTCGTCGCGCAGTGCCTGCAGCAGCGCATGGGCAAAACGCGTGTCCTGGTGGTACAGCACGCCGGCATGCCACGGCCGCTGCATGCCGTTCATCGCCGGAGTGAAGCTGTGCATCATCACCAGCAGCGTGGGGCGGCCGGCATCACGGCGTGCATCAAGCTCGGCGTCGATGCGCGCATGGTAGGGCGCATGGATCGCATCGATACGCTGCTGCCGCTGCGCCGCCGACAACCCGGCATTGCCCGGCACCACGGTGTGGTCGCTCACTTCCGGAATCAGCGTCGGCGAGGCCAGCGGACGGTTGCAGTCGATCAGCAGGCGCGAATAGGTCTGTTCGATCGCCCAGGCGTCCAGCCGTTCGGCCAGTGCGCGGGTGGTGCCGGCAATGCCGATGTCCCAGCCGATATGGCGGTCCAACTCGGCCTGCGCCAGGCCAAGGCCTTCCAATGCTCGCGGCACCTGCTGGCCGGCGTGGTCGGCCAGCAGCAGGTACGGTGAGGCGCCCTGCGGCCGGTGGAGGGTGTAGATCGCCGGGTCGTCGGCGCCCAGCAGCGCCGGCAGCGCATGCAGGTCGGCGTCAGCCACGCGGGCGTCCGTCCAGGTGGTGCTCGATCATCCACAGCCCGGCCCAGAGCTTGGCATCCAGCTCGTAGCCTTCGCCCATCTTCTGTACCAGCCAGGCCGCAGCCTCACTGCGCGGAATCTCGTGCACGGTGATGTCCTCGCTGTCATCGCCGCCGCCTTCGCCGATCCGGCGCAGGCCGGTAGCGCGCACGAAGGCGATCTTCTCGCTGCTGGCGCCGGAAGATGTCGGGCCGATCATCAGCACTTCGGCGTGGTCGGCGGTCCAGCCGGTTTCTTCTTCCAGCTCGCGAACGGCCGAAACTTCGATTGATTCGCCGGCGTGGATGTCGCCGACCAGGCCGGCCGGCATCTCGATGGTGGGGGCCTGCAGCGGCACGCGGAACTGCTCGACGAACAGCACTTTGTCCTCGGGGGTGACGGCGATGATGATCGCTGCCAGGCCGCCGGCATGGGTGCGTTCGCTGTACTCCCAGGTGCCGCGCACCAGCATGCGCTGGTACTTGCCTTCATAGACGACACGCGGGGCTTCGGTGTTGCGCTGGCTCATGCGGGCTCGCTGTGGGTGGGAAGAATGTCGGGTACGCCGGCGGCATCGAACAGCCGACGGCGGGTCATCGGGCCGAAGCGCAGGGCCTGGCACAGGCCACCGAGCAGCTCCGGGTCGGCCGCCTGGCGCAGCAGGCCGGGCTGGCTGCCTTCCAGAGGTGCGTCCAGCGCGATGGTGGTCAGCTGGCGCCAGAGCAGGGCGTGCTCGCGCTGTTCGCGCAGGCGCACGGCCATCTGCGCGGCACCGCGCAGGCGCAGGAACGGCACTTCGTCCAGGCGTTCGTACAGCGCATCCATGCTGCCGAAATGGGCCAGCAGCACGGCGGCGGACTTGCTGCCGACACCACTGACGCCGGGAATGTTGTCCACCGCATCGCCGCACAGTGCCAGGTAGTCGGCAATCTGGTGGGCGTGCACGCCGTGCCGCGCCTTAACTCCGGCCACGTCCCAGCGCTGGTTGCGGGCGTAGTCCCACTGCTCGTCGTGATCCAGCAGCAGCTGCGAGAGGTCCTTGTCGGCGGAAATGATCACCCCGCGGTGGCTGCCACGGTGGACGTGCAGCGCGCTGCCGATCAGGTCATCGGCCTCGTATTCGTGGTGGGCCAGCACTGCAAGGCCCAACGCCGCGCACAGCGCCTTGCAGTGCACGAACTGGCGCTTGAGCGCCTCCGGCGCCGGGTCGCGGTTGGCCTTGTAGGCCGGATACAGGCGGTGGCGGAAGCCACTGTCCAGTGCTTCGTCGAAGGCGATGGCGATGTGCCGCGGGCGCTCGCGCTCGAGCAGGTCCAGCAGGAAGCGGGCGAAGCCGTGCACCGCGTTGGTCGGCCAGCCCTGCGCGTCCTGGAACTGGTCCGGCAGCGAGTGCCAGGCGCGGAACACGTAGATGCTGGCGTCGACCAGGTACAGCGAGGGCGGCGCTGCCGGCAGGCTCATGCCGGCGGCGTCCAGTCACGCAGCAGGGCCGCCGGATCGGGGCGCTCGCGTTCGGGGACGGCGGCCTTCGGCGTGCCGATATGGATGAAACCGGCGATGCCTTCGCCCTCGGACAGCCCCAGATAGGCCTGCACGGCCGGGTCGAAGGCCATCCATGCGGTCAGCCACTGCGCACCGAAGCCCAGCGCCTGCGCGGCCTGCAGCAGGGCGAAGCAGACGCAGCCGGCGGTCATCAGCTGTTCCTGTTCGGGCACTTTCGGGTCCGGACGCGGACTGGCCACCACCACGATCACCAGCGGCGCATGGCTGAAACGCTGGCGGTCCTTTTCGAATACCGCCTCACCGGCATGCGGGTCGCGCTGGCGGCTGCGCTCGGCCAGGAAGTCGCCCAGAGTGTGACGTGCATCGCCGGCGATCTTCAGGAAGCGGAACGGTACGCGCTTGCCGTGGTCGGGCACGCGCACGGCCGAGGCCAGCATGCGCTGCAGGGTGGCCGGATCCGGTCCGGGCTCGCCCAGTTGCCGCGAGGGCACCGAGCGGCGGGCATCCAGGGCAAGCAGGGCAGCGGGGTCGGGCATGGAATCTGAACCGGTCATCACGGGTGTTTGATTATAGTCGGGGTGGTCAATGACGCCGTCTGTGTCGCGTCTCGCCCCTGAATATCAAACTGTGATGAACATCATGCCACTGGCGGGAAAGGGACGACCGCTTCCTCTCGCCTCGTGGGCCTCGCACGGCTTACGATATCTATCTTGCCGGGCCGCCGGTCATGAGGTTTGAAGTGAGGACTGTTTCACTGTCCGTGACGGGCTGGCCGACCTACCATCGACGTACCGGTACATGGGGTGTGCCGGTCGTCGCGATGTCCATGCTGTCTGTCGTATCAGAGAAGGTGGGGAGCCTTCCCGAATGATGAGCGCGCCCACTCCGATGGGGTCGCCGGGCCGTGACCCGGTCCAGCTTCAGCGTGCCCGGGACATGGTCCTGCCGGCGCTGTGCCAGGCTTTCGGGGCCGCACTGGCGCGTTTCGACGATGCACTGTTCGACCGGGCCGGCAATGCAGGCTCGTCGCAGCTGCTGTTCCTGGATGCGATGCGCGAGCTGCGCCGCCGCCGTGAGGACATCGCCGCCGCCTTTGCCGGCCACCTGCAGCGGGCCTGGGATGCACTGGCCAGTGGCGAGCCGCTGTCGGCCGAAGCCACCCTGTCCGGACCGGCCGAGGATGGCCTGAGCCTGCTGGCTGAACATGTACTGGAGTCGAGGCTGGCGGTGCGCAATTTCGCCACCGTGCTGCTGCGCGACTTCAAGCCGGTGCTGGCGCGGCTGGACCGGCGCCTGGGCCGCTTGATCGGCGGCGCCGAGCTGGATGCCGACCACAATCCGGTCAGCCCCGAGCACCTGGGTGTGGCCATCCATGAGGCCTTTGCCGGCTGCGAGCTGGCGCCGGAAGTGCACCTGGTGCTGATCAAGCTGTGCGAACGCGACCTGCGCGCGCCGGTGGGCCGCATCTACGAGAAGCTGGACGAGCAGCTGGCCGCCGCTGGCGTGATGTCGCAGATGGGGGCGCCGCGGCGTCCGCTGTCGGCCGCGCCCGACCCGCGCATGGCGCCGGGGGCGGACGATCTGGTCGAGCCGCGCCACGCGGCGGGCTTCGAATCCGAATTCAGCGATGATGAACAGGCCGCGCCGGCCTGGGCGCAGCGGTTCGCCGCGCGCTGGTCCGAGCGCCGTGGCCACATGCAGCAGCACCTCGGGGGCGAGGATGCCGGCAGCGGCGAGGCGTATGCCGGCCAGCAGGGGATGTTGCTGGAGGCCCTGCATGAGCTGCTGCAGCAGACCCGCCACGTTCGCGAGGACGCCACCTCGGCCGCGCAGGTCGCGGTTGGCCAGCACCGCCCGTTGAGCCAGCGCGAGATGATGTCGGTGCTGTCGCTGCTGCAGGCCACGCCCAGTGCGACGCTGCGTGCGGCCATCGGCGAGGACGGCGAATCGTTGGCGCAGCGATTGAAGAGTGAAGTGCTGTCCAGCGCCACCCGGCTTGGCGTCGATCCCGGCCAGACCCGGCTGGACCCGCAGGACGAGGATGCGATTGATCTGGTCGGCATGCTGTTCGACGTGATGCTGGACGAACGCGAGCTGGAAGGCCGCTCACGCGAGTTGATCGGCCGCCTGGTGGTGCCCTTCGTCAAGGTGGCGATGCTCGACCGCCGCATGTTCGTGCAGAAGACCCACCCGGCACGCAAGCTGCTCAACTCGCTGGCCGAAGCCTGCGAAGGCAATACCGGCGAAAGCCAGGCCGAGCGCATGCTGATGGCCAAGGTCGAGGAGATCATCGAACGGCTGGTGGCCGAGTTCAACGAGAACCTGGCGATCTTCCTGACCCTGGAAGAAGAATTCCGCGAGTTCCTCGTGCAGCATCGCCGCCGCGTGGAAATCGCCGAGCGTCGCGCCGCCGAAACGCAGCGCGGCCAGGAAAAGCTGGAAATGGCCCGCAGCCGTGCCGGTGCCGAACTGGACCGCCGCATCGGCGATGCCACCCTGCCGCCAGCCATCGCCGAGTTCCTGCGCCAGCCGTGGCAGCACCACCTGACCCTGGCGCTGCTGCGCGAGGGCGAGGAGGGCGCGTCGGTGGCCGAGGCACTGAGCCTGGCTGACGGCCTGCTGGAGGAAGTGGCCGAGGCCCGCCGCCAGATCGTCGGCAAGCCGTGGCTGCAGGCCTGGCAGCCGGTGCTGGCCAAGGTATTTGCCAGTGTCGGCGTGCACGGCGATGCCGCCACCGGTGCCATCGACGCCTTGCATGACACCCTGCAGGGCATTGCTGAATCGCGCCCGGAACTGCAGCGCGCGCTGCCGGAACTGCCGCAGGTTGCCTTGCCGGCGCCGCCGGTGGCTGAATCGCCCGCGGTCGAGCTGGGCGGGCAGATCGACGCCGACGACTTCGACAACGCCGACGCCGACCGCTTCCGCCGCATGGAAATCGGCAACTGGCTGGACTTCGTCGACAAGGACGGCAAGGTGCAGGCCGGCAAGCTGTCCTGGGTCAGCCCGATCTCCTCGCGCCTGCTGTTCGTCAACCGCCGCGGCGTGCGCTTCTGCGTGGCCTCGCCGGAGGAACTGGCGGTGATGGTGCGGCTGGGCCGGCTGCGCGCCCACGTCGACGATGGCGCCTTCGACAGCGCGATGCAGGGTGTGATCGATCGGCTGGACCCGGGCAGCGCCACCCTGCACTGAGCGGTGGCTGCCTGCTAGGATCGGGAAAACTCACCGATCAGCGGGGACCTGCATGGCCGTGGCGTTGCTGGGGATCAAGGAGACCGCGCCGGGCGAACGGCGCGTGGCGTTGACGCCGGAAACCGCGCGCAAGCTCGGTGCCCTCGGCATTACCGTCTGGTACGAGGCTGGCGCCGGCTTGGCCGCAGGCTTCACCGATGCGGCCTATGACGATGCCGGCGCACGTGTGTTCGACGCGGGCCGTTGGGGTGAGATCGATATCCTGTTGTGCGTGCAGGCGCCGCCGGCGTTGGTCCTGGAGCAGCTCAAGCCCGCTGCCAGCGTGGTTGGCCTGCTGGCCCCGGCCAGTGATCCGGCGCTTGCGGCATTGGCCGCTGGCGACCGCCTGCAACTGTTCCCGCTGCAGCAGCTGCCGCGCACCACCCGCGCGCAGGCGATGGACGTGCTCAGTTCGCAGGCCGGCATGGCCGGCTACAAGGCGGCGCTGATCGCGGCCGAACGCGCGCCCCGTTTCTTCCCGATGCTGACCACTGCTGCCGGCACCGTGCGACCGGCCAAGGTGCTGGTGATCGGTGCGGGCGTGGCGGGCCTGCAGGCCATTGCCACTGCCCGGCGTCTTGGTGCGCAGGTGGAAGGCTTCGACGTGCGCCCGGAAACCCGCGAGCAGATCCAGTCGCTGGGCGCGCGCTTTCTCGACCTCGGGGTGAGCGCGGCGGGCGAGGGCGGTTACGCGCGCGCGCTGACCGATGAAGAGCGTGCCGAGCAGCAGCGCCGCCTGGCCGACCACCTGCGTGGTGTGGATGTGGTGATCTGCACCGCTGCGGTACCGGGGCGACCGGCGCCGACGATCGTGACTGCCGCAATGGTGGAAGGCATGGCCACCGGCAGCGTGATCGTGGATCTGGCGGCGGAGAGCGGCGGCAACTGCGCACTGACCCAGCCGGGGCAGTGCATCGAGCATCAGGGCGTGACCATCGATGGCCCGCTGGGCCTGGCCAGCCGCGGTGCAACGCAGGCCAGCGAGATGTATGCGCGCAACCTGCTCAACTTCGTCGCGCTGTTCGTGCGCGAAGGCCAGCTCGGTTTCGACTGGGACGACGAGCTGCTGGCGAAGACGCGCTGGCAGGCGTGAGTCGGTAGCGCCGGGCCATGCCCGGCGAGCGCAGCGGTATGCGGAAATCCGCCGGGCATGGCCCGGCGCTACCGAAGCGGAGGCGTTACCGCGGCTTCGCCGGCGGCGGGTTCTCGCGCACCCAGTCCTTGCGTTGTTCCGGCGTCATCTGCGACCAGCGCTCGCGCAGTGCGTCGCGCTGCGCGGGCGGCAGATCCCGCATCTGGCCGAACAGGGCCCGGGCCTGCTCACGCTGTTCCGGGCTCATGTGCTCGAAGCGGCGCAGGCCACGCCGGGCCTTGTCGCGTTCCTCAGGGCTCATCGACTGCCAGCGCTGGCCATGCGAGAGCATGCGCTGGCGCTGGCCGGCATCGGCGCTGTTCCAGCGGTCGCGCAGCGGCGCCAGCAGGGATTCCCGCTGCGCTTCACTCAGCTGTTCCCAAGCCGGCAGCGGTGGGGCCGGCGCGGGGCGTGCGGCAGGGGCGGGCGCGGCGCTCTGCGCCAGTGCCGGGAGGGCCGGCAGCAGCGACAGGGTCAGCAGCAGCGGCAGGAGATTGAATCGGGGCATGGTTCACTCCATCGCCAGGTCGGTATCGCCCAGCCACAGGTACAGATCGGGATTTTCGTCGTAGAGCGCGCTGTTGTCTTCCACCGAGGCAAGCACAGGTGCCGGCGCAGAGCCCGTCAGCGTGCCATGGCCGCTGAACTGCAGGCCGATACCCAGTGCCACCACCAGCGAACAGGCACTGGCCAGCCACCAGCGCCAGCGCCCGCGATGGGCGGCCGTGGCGCCGTGGCGAGCCTGGCGCAGCCGGGCCAGCGTCGCCGGCGACAGCGCGTGCAGCGACTGTGCGTGCAGGCTGCGCAGGGTGTCATCGGAAGGCAGGGAGCGGTTCACGGGTGGATCTCCAGGTAATCCTGCAGCGCCTGGCGGGCGCGTGCCAGATGGGTTTTTACCGCGCCTTCGCTGCAGCCCATGGCGCGGGCGGTGGTGGCCCCGTCCAGGTCCTGCAGCACGCGCAGGGTGAAGGCTTCGCGCTGGCGGGCGGGCAGGCGGCGCAACGCGTCCACCAGCTGCTGGTACTGCTGGCGCTGTTCATGCGCCTGTGCCGGGTCCGGGCCGGGATCGGCCCAATCGATCCCGCCGCCTTCCGCGTCCTGGTTGTCGCGCCAGAACGGCAGGCGGAAGCGGCGCCGGCGCTGCACGTCGATCACGCGCCGGCGCAGGATGCTCCAGAACAGCGGCGCCCATTCGGCCGCCGGCTTGTCGGCGTAGTCCAGCATGCGCAGCAGCGCGTCCTGCACCGCGTCCATGGCGTCTTCGCGCTGGCGCAGGCCGGCCTCGGCGAAGCGGAACGCACGCGGGCCGACGCTGGCCAGGAACGCTTCCAGCGACGCCGGCAGGGCATCGGTCTCGGCGCTCGGGGGGACGGGGCTGCTCACCAGCACAGGGTACGGTTCCTCGCTCGGGGTCACCATCGACAACGCGTGAGCGCGGCTTCGGTTGACGCCGGGCGCGCACCGGGTTCAGCCCATGGTTATGATGGGACGACGAAGACAGAGCAGGAGCGTTGCCAGTGAGTGACGGGTTCGTAGCGCTGTACATCTTCATGCTGGCAGCCATCGCCGGCCACGTGATCATTTCGCGGGTGCCGGTGATCCTGCATACCCCGCTGATGTCGGGCTCCAACTTCATCCACGGCATCGTGCTGATCGGTGCGATGGTGGTGCTGGGGCATGCGCAGACACCGCTGGAGAAAGCGCTGGGCTTCCTCGCCGTGGTGCTCGGTGCCGGCAACGCCGCCGGTGGCTACGTGGTCACCGCGCGCATGCTGGAAATGTTCAAGCCGAGCGCGCCCAAGGGCGGCAAGGACGAGTCGAAGGAGCCGCAGGCTTGAACATCAGCACCGTCGAACTGCTCGATTGGCTGGTCAAGGCCAGCTACCTCGTCGCCGCCACGCTGTTCCTGCTGGGCCTGCAGCGCATGGCCTCGCCGCTGACTGCGCGCAGCGGCATCCGCTGGGCCGGGCTGGGCATGCTGCTGGCCACGGTGGCGACGTTCTTCCTGCCCGAACTGCACAACATGCCGCTGATCCTGGTGGCGCTGCTGCTCGGCGCCGGCCTGGCCTGGTGGTCGGCCGGCAAGGTTGCCATCACCGACATGCCGCAGATGGTGGCGCTGTACAACGGCATGGGCGGTGGCTCGGCGGCGGCGATCGGTGCAGTGGAACTGCTGCGCTACGCCTTCCTGGCCAACCGCGATACCCGCCACTGGAGCGCGCAGGCGCTGGCCGACCTGGCCGCACGGCAGCCGTCGGGCATGGTGCTGCTGCTGGCGGTGGTCGGCGCGGCCATCGGTGCGGTGTCGCTGTCCGGCTCGGTGATCGCCTGGGCCAAGCTGGATGGGCGCCTGGACAAGCGCGTGACCTGGCCCGGCCAGCAGGTGATGAACCTGCTGGTGGCACTGGCGGTGGTGGTGCTGGCGATCATCGCCGCGAGCACGCTCCACACCTGGGCGATCGTCGCCTTCTTCGTGCTGGCACTGGCGCTGGGCGTGCTGATGACGCTGCCGATCGGCGGCGCCGACATGCCGGTGGTGATCTCGCTGTACAACGCCTTCACCGGCCTGGCGGTGTCGTTCGAAGGCTACGTGCTGGGCAATGAGGCATTGATCATCGCCGGCATGATGGTCGGCGCGGCGGGCATCCTGCTGACCCGGCTGATGGCCAAGGCGATGAACCGGCCGATCCGCAACGTGTTGTTCTCCAACTTCGGCGGCGGTGCCGGCGGGGAAGCGCAGGCGATCTCGGGTGCGCAGAAGCCGATTGAAGCATCGGACGTCGCCGCGATGATGGCCTACGCCGAGCGCGTGGTGATCGTGCCAGGCTACGGCATGGCCGTGGCGCAGGCGCAGCACAAGATCTGGGAACTGGCGCAGCGGCTTGGCCAGCGTGGGGTCAAGGTGAAGTTCGCGATCCATCCGGTGGCGGGGCGCATGCCCGGGCACATGAACGTACTGCTGGCCGAGGCGGGCGTGCCCTACGACCTGATCGCCGACATGGACGACATCAACCCGGAGTTCGCCAACACCGACGTGGTGCTGGTGATCGGTGCCAACGACGTGGTCAATCCGGTGGCGCGCACCGACCCGGCCAGCCCGATCTACGGCATGCCCGTGCTGGACGTGGTCAACGCGCGCAACGTGGTGGTGATCAAGCGTGGCAAGGGCACCGGCTTTGCCGGCATCGAGAATGCGCTGTTCTACGCCGACAACACCCGCATGCTGTACGGCGACGGTGCGGAAGCGGCAGCCTCGCTGGTGAGCGAACTGAAGGCGCTCGACGGCGGGCATTGAGGCCGTACCGGTAGCGCCGGGCCATGCCCGGCGGCGTTTCGTGCGGACCGCTGCGCTCGCCGGGCATGGCCCGGCGCTACC
>NZ_VMBJ01000064.1:0-19746 GCF_010608305.1 Stenotrophomonas sp. AS012628
GCGGGGGCGGCAGGTGGGCGGCGCGTGCGCAAGCCTCTGCTCCCCGCGGCGCTTACTTCTTGTCGACCGGCTTGGTCTCAGCCGGTGCTTCGGCCGGAGCCGGGGTGGCGGCCGGAGCCGGACGTGCCTTGACCACACGCACGCCACGCGCCTTCATCCAGGCATCGAACTCTTCAGCGGTCATGCGCTTGCCGTTCTGGCTCATGTCGAAGCGCCAGGGCGTGTTGTCGAATTCGGTCTGCGGCTTGTAGGCCGCCGGATCGTTCGGCTTCACCGCCGGTGCGCTCGGAATGGCCTTGGCGATGTTCTGGCAGCCGTCGATGCGCAGGCGCTGAAGCACCTGGTCCAGCGACTGCGACGGATCGTAGTTGCTGCTCAGCACACCGGCCGGCATGCCCAGCTGGTTGCCACGGATGTAGAGCTCGTCGGCCACCGGCGCAATGGTCGTGGCCGGCAACGGCAGCGGCGAGGCGCTGGTGTTGACCGAGCAATCGACCGCAGCGTGGGCGGCGGGAACCAGGGCCAGCGCCAGGAAGGCGGCCGATGCAGAGCGCAGCATGAAGGGCATCCAGGAAAGGAAGTGACGCGGCGAGTTTAGCAATGCCGCGACAGCTTTCAAGCGCCACTTTCAATGAATACGGCAACTCATTGGTTTTACGAACAAAAAACCGACGAACGGTTGCCTGCGTAGCAGTAGATACCCGGATTCCGGGCCGCAGAAACAACAAGACCCGGCCGAAGCCGGGTCCTGCTGTGTCTTACGGGCAGAGCGTCAGAACTTAGTTCTGGACGTTCAGCTCGGTACGACGGTTCTTGGCGCGACCTTCCGGGTTGTCCGAACCATCCGGGTTGGTGTTCGGAGCAATCGGACGGCTCTCACCGTAGCCGATCGGGCCGACCAGGCGACCGGCGTCAACGCCGTTCTTGGTCAGGTAGTTGTACACGGCGGTAGCACGACGCTCCGACAGCTTCTGGTTGTAAGCGTCGGTACCCTTCGAGTCGGTGTGACCGGCAACTTCAACGCGCAGATCCGGGTAACGCTTCAGGATCTCGGTGGCTTCGCTCAGGATCGCCACGGCGTCCGGACGCAGGTTCGACTTGTCGAAGTCGAAGTTGACGCCCTTCAGGTCGATGGAGACCGGCACCGGGCAACCGTCCGGACCGATGGTCTGACCCGGCTGCGAGTTCGGGCACTTGTCGTCGCAGTTGTTGACGCCGTCACCGTCGTCGTCCAGGTCGGCGCAGCTCGGGGCAACCGGAGCCGGAGCCGGAGCAGCCGCGACCGGAGCCGGGCCCAGCGGGATCACGACGCCGACCGAAGCCAGCACGTCGCCGAACCAGTCTTCCTTCGGAGCGGCAACGCTCTGGTCGTCGAAGTCAGCGCGGTAGGCCACTTCGGCGCGGACAGCAACGCGCTTTTCGAAGGTGGTCTGCAGGCCGACGCCCAGCTTGGCGGCAACGTTGCCGTCCTTACGCTGGCGCGGACCATTGGCATTCAGCGCCGGGTACTCTTCTTCCGACTTCTGGTAGCCCAGGCCACCGACGATGTACGGGTTCCAGCCGCGGCCTTCCTTGATGAAGTGGCGACGCAGGTCCAGCGAGACGCCGTACTGCGACCAGTTCAGGTCCTTGTTCGAATCGAAGTTCGGGTTCTGATAGTTCAGCTCACCGTCCAGCGACCAGTTCGGGCTGATGAACTTGCCCAGGCCCAGGGTCACGAACGGAGCGTCATTGGTCAGACGGTCGCTGTCCTGGAAGTTGAAGCCGGCCGAACCGGTCAGGTACCAGCGGTCATCGAACTCCTGCGCCGAAGCTGCCTGGGCAAAAGCCAGGCCGCCCAGCAGCGCGGCAGTAAGGATCTTCTTGTTCATTGAGTACAGCTCCTATTTCGGGGGTATGAAACCGGTAGAGGCATGGGCCAGCACAAGTGCGTCGATGTACGACAGCCGATTCAGCACGCCACCGCCGCGAACATTATGCTCAGGCGGGTGAAGGCCATGTTAACAGTCCCGTAACATGTGAAGTGTTGCGCCCGACCGTCCACCGGTCCGACGTTGAAACCCTATACAGGATGATGAAAATCCGCAAGACCCTCACGCTGCAAGGGTTTGACGGGGTTTAGGCGGGGAAAACGACATATTGCGCAACGTACTGCATCACACGGTTCAGCGTGTTTGCGGAAAGGTGAGGAACCTTATGATGGAGCCACGAACCCAGCCGGAGCCGTGATGAAAGCCGTCGCCCTGAGTCGTGAATCCGCCCCTGCCCTGTGCGATATCCACCTGCCCCCGCCGCTGCCTCCCCGGGGGCGTGACCTGCTGGTCCGGGTCGAGGCGGTTTCGGTCAACCCCGTCGATGGCAAGCAGCGTGCCAGCACGGATCCGGCCACGCTCCAGGCGCCCCGCGTGCTGGGTTGGGACGCCGCCGGCGTGGTCGAGGCGATCGGCGACGAGGCCAGCCTGTTCGCCTCTGGTGACGAGGTCTATTACGCCGGTGATGTCACCCGCCCCGGCTGCAATGCGCAGTACCAGTGGGTGGACGAACGCCTGGTCGCGCGCAAACCCACCACGCTGGATTTCGCTGAGGCCGCAGCGCTGCCGCTGACCACGCTCACCGCCTGGGAGCTGCTGTTCGAGCGCATGCCCCTGCGCCTGGACGATCGCCGCCACGCCGGCCAGCACCTGCTGGTGATCGGCGGTGCGGGCGGGGTCGGCTCGATGGCGATCCAGCTGGCCCGCCATGCGGGTTTCGAGGTGATCGCCACGGCGTCGCGCGAGGCCTCGGCCGACTGGTGCCGGCAGATGGGTGCCCGGCACGTGATCGACCACCGGCAACCGCTTCAGGCCCAGCTGCAGGCGCTGGGCATCGACGCGGTGCAGGTCGCACTCAACCTGGCCGACACCGATCACTACTGGGACGAACTGGGCCTGTTGCTGGCGCCGCAGGGACACGTCGGCCTGATCGTCGAGCCACGTGGGCCGCTGCGGATCGGCGATCCCTACAAGGCCAAGTGCATCGGCATCCACTGGGAGTTCATGTTCGCGCGCTCGCGCTTTGCCACTGCCGACTGCATCGAGCAGCACCGCATCCTCAGCCGCACGGCCAGCATGATCGATGCCGGCCAGCTGCGCGGCACCCTCAGCGAGACGCTGGGCCCGATCAATGCGACAAATCTGGACATCGCGCATCAGCGCCTGGCCGGCGGACGCACGGTGGGCAAGCTGGCGCTGGCAGGCTGGGGCGACTGACGCGTCATGTAGCGCCGAGCCCATGCTCGGCTGGTGGTGCCAGGCAAAGCAGCCGAGCATGGGCTCGGCGCTACAGATTCCGCCTGTAGCGGCGGATTGGTCGGCATCTGTATCTATTGAAGTGACTGGATCGGGATTACGGTGGGAACAGATCCCCCTCCCCCGAGACCGCCATGCCCACCGCCCTGCCCCTGCGCATGCTGCAACTGATCGCCGGCCTGTTCCTGTACGGCTTCGGCGCATCGCTGATGATCCGTGCCGCCATCGGCGTGGCGCCCTGGGACGTGCTGTCGCAGGGCATCGCCGCGCAGACGCCGCTCTCGTTCGGGCTGGCCACCAATGTGATCGGTGCGCTGGTGCTGCTGCTGTGGTGGCCGCTGCGGCAGAAGCCGGGCGTTGGCACCGTGCTCAACGTGATGCTGATCGGCCCGTCCGCGCAGTTCGGGCTGTGGCTGCTGCCGCCGGCGGTCGGCCTGGGCTGGCAGCTGGCGATGTTCTGCGCCGGCATGCTGCTGGTCGCGCTGGCCACCGGCCTGTATATCGGCGCCAAGCTGGGCCCTGGCCCGCGCGACGGCCTGATGACCGGCCTGCACGCCCGTACCGGCTGGCCGATCTGGAAAGTGCGCAGCCTGATCGAGGGCAGCGTGCTGCTGCTGGGCTGGTGGCTGGGCGGCAATGTCGGCCTCGGCACGCTGGCCTTCGCCCTGCTGATCGGGCCGCTGTGCGGAATGACGCTGGGCTGGTTCGGAATTGGCCGGCCGATGCCCGGACCGCGCCCGGCGAGCGCACAGCGCGGCCACGGGTAGCCGCGTCCCCGGGCATGGCCCGGCGCTACCGATTCGCCAGCCCTTGCTCCGGCCGCCGTTTCGCGGCACGCTTCGCGCTTCCGTACGCAAGCGTATCGACCATGTCGCCAGCCAACGAAAGCGCCTATCCCCACCTGTTCGCCCCGCTGGACCTGGGCTTCACCCAGCTGCGCAACCGCGTATTGATGGGCTCGATGCACACCGGCCTGGAGGATCGCGCCCGCGACTTCCCGCGGCTGGCGGCCTATTTCGCCGAACGCGCCGAGGGCGGCGTCGGCCTGATCGTCACCGGTGGCTTCGCGCCGAATGTAGTGGGCTGGTTGAAGCCGTTCGGCGGCAAGCTGTCCTGGCCGTGGGAAGTACGCCCGCACCGCCAGCTCACCGCCGCCGCGCACCAGCACGGCGCGAAGATCTGCCTGCAGCTGCTGCATGCCGGCCGCTATGCCTACCACCCTTTGTCGGTGGCGCCGTCGAAGCTGAAGGCACCGATCAACCCGTTCACCCCGCGCGCGCTCTCGGCCAGCGGCGTCGAGCGCCATATCGCCGACTACGCACGCAGCGCGAAGCTGGCCCGCGAGGCCGGCTACGACGGCGTGGAAGTGATGGGCTCGGAGGGCTACCTCATCAACGAGTTCATCGCCCCGCGCACCAACAAGCGCACCGATGCCTGGGGTGGCGACGCGCGCCAGCGCATGCGCTTCGCGGTGGAGATCGTGCGCCGTATCCGCGAGGCCTGCGGCCCGGACTTCATCATCATCTACCGCCTGTCGCTGGTGGATCTGGTGGACGACGGCAGCAACTGGGAAGAGATCGTGCAGCAGGCGCAGGCGATCGAGGCAGCCGGCGCAACGATCATCAATTCCGGCATCGGCTGGCACGAAGCGCGCATCCCGACCATCGCCACCTCGGTGCCGCGCGCTGCCTTCGCCGGGGTCACCGCCAAGCTCAAGCCGCATGTGAAGGTGCCGCTGGTGGCGACCAACCGCATCAACATGCCCGACGTCGCTGAGCGCATCCTCGCCGATGGCGGCGCCGACATGGTGTCGCTGGCGCGGCCGCTGCTGGCCGACCCGCAGTGGCCGAACAAGGCCCGTGCCGGCCGCGCCGAGGCGATCAACACCTGCATCGCCTGCAACCAGGCCTGCCTGGACCACGTGTTCGAGAACAAGCTGGCCAGTTGCCTGGTCAACCCGCGCGCCGCCCACGAGACCGAGCTGGTCTACCGCCCCACCACTACGCCGAAGAAGGTTGCCGTGGTCGGTGCAGGCCCCGCCGGCCTGGCCTGTGCCACCGTCGCTGCCCAGCGCGGCCACCAGGTCACCCTGTTCGATGCCGGCGACGAGATCGGCGGGCAGTTCAACGTGGCCAAGCGCATCCCCGGCAAGGAAGAGTTCTACGAGACCCTGCGCTACTTCCGCCACACGCTGCAGGAGACCGGCGTGCAGCTGCGCCTCGGCACCCGTGCTGATGCCGCCAACCTGGCCGGCTTCGACGAGGTGGTGCTGGCCACCGGCATCACCCCGCGCAAGGTCGATTTCCCCGGCGCCGACCACGCCAAGGTGGTCAGCTATCTGGACGTGCTGCTGGGGCGGGTCGAAGTGGGCACCAATGCGGCGATCATCGGCGCCGGTGGCATCGGCTTCGATGTCGGCGAATTCCTCAGCCACGCCGGTGAGTCTCCCTCGCTGGACCCGCAGCGCTGGATGGCCGAATGGGGCGTGGACAGCACGTTCGAGGCCCGCGGCTCGCTGGCCAGGCCGCAGGCCGAGGCATCACCGCGGCGGCTGTGGCTGCTGCAGCGCAGCCCGGGCAAGCCCGGCGCGCGACTGGGCAAGACCACCGGCTGGATCCATCGCGCCACGCTGAAGGCCAAGGGCGTGCGCATGCTCGGCGGCGTCGAGTACCTGGGCGTGGACGACGAGGGCCTGCGCATCCGCGTGGAAGGCAGCGAACAGCTGCTGCCGGTCGACCATGTGGTGATCTGCGCCGGGCAGGAACCGAACCGCGCATTGCAGGCCGAACTGCAGGCCGCCGGCATCAACGCGCAGCTGATCGGCGGTGCCGACGTGGCCGCCGAACTGGACGCGAAGCGGGCAATCGACCAGGGCAGCCGGGTGGCCGCCACGCTCTGATGAGCGCCTGAATGGGGGGCGGAATGTGATTTCCGTCACCCCTGCCGAACCTGAATGTCAAGCCGCACGGTTCACGATGCGTTCGGCTATCCCCCCCTACCTTGCGCCATCTTTCCGCTCACCAGCCAGTTTCCGGTGAGCCGGCGCAGCCCCCTCGATCGGTACTGATCGTTTCTTTTGGGGCTGCCCACGGGGCGGCCCCGATGGCCGCCTCCCCATGACGCCAAGTCGTACCCCGCCTCCTGTCGCCCCCGCGGCAGGAACCGGAGGGTGCGGCCCACACGGAGCAAGGAGTTATATGAAACTGGCTTGGATTCTCTGGCTGTCGCAGTTGTTGCCGCAGCCGGCCGCTGATTCATTGTGTTTGAGCACCACCGTTTACCTGGAAGCCCGCGACCAGACCCTGCGGGGCCAGCAGGCCGTCGCCGAGGTCGCCCTGCGCCGTCTCGACAGTGGCCTGTGGGGCGACTCGATGTGCCAGGTGGTCACCGCGCGCAAGCAGTTCGCACCGACCATCGTCTCCCCCGGTACCCAGCTGGGCAACGACGCGGCCTGGAGCGAGGCGATGAACGTGGCCTTCGACGCCGAGCGCAACTGGGCGCTGCCGGCCGGCGAGCGCCGCGAGATCGTGCCCGGTGCCAGCCACTTCGCCGCGCTGTCCATCGCCAGCCCGAACTGGCGCAATGCGTACCAGGTGGCCACCATCGGCGATCACACCTTCTACAAGGTGCAGAACCTCAAGCCGCGGCAGTCGTAACGATCCGTGCTGGCGGCAGCGTTGCCGCCCGCGGGCAGGCTCTGGGATAGTGGGCGTTTCCCGCCCGCATCACCTGGAGTTCCCATGAAGCTGTACAGCAAGCCCGGTGCCTGTTCCACCGCCGACCACATCGCCCTGCAGTGGACCGGCCAGCCGTTCGAGGTTGAACTGCTGAACAAGGACACCCTGAAGGGGCCGGAATTCCTCAAGATCAATCCGGCCGGTGCCGTCCCCGCACTGGTCGACGGCGACTTCGTGCTGCTGCAGAACGCCGCGATCATGGGCTATATCGCCGACACCTACCCGCAGGCCGGCCTCGGCGGCGATGGCAGCCCGCGCCAGCGCGCCGAAGCCACCCGCTGGCTGGCCTTCGTCAATTCCGATGTGCATCCGGCCTTCTCGCCGCTGTTCGCGCCGGGCAAGTTCATCGCCGACGAGAGCCAGTTCGATGCGATCCGCGCCGCCGCGCACAAGCGCCTGCGTGGCCTGTTCGAGACCGCCGACAAGCAGCTGGCCGACAAGCCGTGGCTGGCCGGCTTCCGCAGCTTCGCCGATCCGTACTTCTACATCACCCTGCGCTGGGCCGCCGGCGCCAAGGTCGACCTGTCCGGCCTGGACAACCTGGCCGCCTACAAGGCGCGCATGGATGCCGACGCCGGCGTGCAGGCCGCGCTGAAGGCTGAAGGCCTGGCCTGATCTTGACCTGGGGTCGGATCCGTCTGCGCAGCAGGCGGCTCTGACCCCCTCGGTTCCAGCAGCGTGATCAGCCGATCTGGCGGATCACTTCGCCCTTGGCATCGCGCAGGTAGGTCGGCACCACTTCGATGCGCAGCGCCTCCACCACCGGGTAGATACCGCGCTCGGCACGCACGCCCGCCAGAGCCCGCAATCCCGCCTCGTCCAGTGCCCAGCGCGCGTTGTCGGCGGAGACGTCGCCCACTTCACCGCCCCTGGCCGGAACGAACTCCCACTGCCGCTCGCGGCTGACCAGTTCCAGCGATCTGCCGTGGCGCAGGCGCAGCGGCAGCAGCTCGCACACGCTGGCGACCTGGCCGGCCCCCAGCACCAGGGTGGTGACGCCCGCCTCCTGCCGCCAATCCAGTGTCTCGATGAACAACATGCCGGTACTGGAGCCCTCGCGCTCGCTGCCGGCCTGCACCTGTGCGGCCAGCGCCGGTTCCTCCAGCAGGTTGCCGCGATGCAGGTCGCTGATCCACAGCGGCATCGCCGGTTGCAGCGCCTGCAGCACGCCGCGCGTCGACCAGCGCTTGACCGCTTCCATCTCCTCATCGGTCAGCCCGACCAGCTGCAGGAACTGCAGGTGGCCATTGGCGGTGTCGCGTGCGGGCAACTGCGGATCCGCGACGAAGGCCAGATGGCACAAGCGCGTGCCGGTCTCCAGCGCGATCGGGCCGTTGGCATTGAGATGGTGACCGTCCTCGAACACGTTGCCACTGCCGAACACATAGCGCGCCAGGTTCTGCAGCAGGTTCATCGGCCACACCGGCGGGGTGCTGCCGGCGTTCTCACCGGCGTCGGCAGCGAGGCGGAAGGTCAGCTCGAAACCATAGCCGCTGGTGGCGGCATCACTGCTCTCCTTGGCATACAGTTCGGAGAAGCCATAAGTGATGTAGTGCCAGTGGGGTACCGGCGCATCCACCCAGTACACGCTGATGCCATCCAGCGGATCCTGGCCACCGAGCGTGTAAGGCAGCGCGGTGCCGAAATGACGCGGCTCCTGCCCGGCATACAGGGGCGCCAGCGCCGCATTGATCGCGTCCCAGCCGGGGGTATCGGTGTCGTCGTGGTCGTCCTGCACGCGGGACTCCTTGTGGGGAAGTGAACCGATAACTTTACGCGGTGAGTCAGGCCTGCACGACCTCATTGCCAGCGTTCACCACCGCCGCCTGGGTTTCCTGCCACCAGCGCTGCGCCAGCGCCGGGCTGCGCGCCTTTCCCACCGCGGCCAGCAGCTCCGGGCACAGGCGTTCCAACGCCAGTGCATCGGTGCAGCGTTCAATCTTCAACTGCATGAAGTAGCCCTTCAGGCCGAGGTGGCGCCGCACCGCCTCGCTCATCGCGTCGTACAACTGCTGGTACAACGCCGGATCCTGTTCGCGGCCGGTGCTGATGCCACGTGCCGGTGCCACCTCGGCATTGCCACCGATCACTTCGATCAGGCCCTGCGCTTCCAGCTGCTCCAGTGCATCGGCCGGTGCGCGCAGGCCGTCGAACAGGCCGCGCAGTTCGGTGTCGTCACGATGGCCATCGACCATCAGCAGGATCGAGCGCAGTGCTGCCGGCAGGCGCCGGCCACGGTCTTCGATTTCCTGACGGCCAGCAGCCGTCTTGGCGTGCAGCAATGCCATTGCATCCCCCCGATCCTTGATGCGCTTCACCTGCGCGCCCTGGCGGGCGCGCTCCCCTGGGGCCGAGCTTAGCGCACCGGTTGCAGGGGGGAAGCTGCGGTGCAGCAACGCCCTCCCCTGAAGAGCCGAGCCCATGCTCGGCTGCTTTGGCAAGGCATGCGGAGCCGAGGATCGGCTCGGCTCTACAGAAGCAGGTCAGCGCCCCAGCGCCCGGCGGATCTCCTCCAGCGCGCTGGGATCATCCAGCGTCGACAGGTCACCCGGATCACGCTGTTCGGCCAGCGCCTGCAGCGAGCGCCGCAGCAACTTGCCGGAGCGGGTCTTGGGCAGTGCGTTGACCACATGCACATGCGCCGGGCGCGCGACCGCGCCGAGCGAGGTGGTCACCGTGGCCATCATCTCCGCCACCACCGGCGCCGGATCCTCACCATCGAGCCCCTGCTTGAGGGTGACGAACACCAGCGGCACCTGTCCCTTCAACTCGTCCTTGACCCCGATCACCGCCGCCTCGGCCACGCGCGGATGGCTGGAAATGGCTTCCTCGATCTCACGCGTGCCGAGGCGATGCCCGGCCACGTTGATCACATCATCAGTGCGCCCCAGGATGAAGGTGTAGCCATCGTCGTCGCGGATCGCCCAGTCCAGCGAGCTGTACAACAGTTCCTTGAAGTGGCTGAAGTAGCTCTGCAGGAAGCGGCTGTCATCGTTCCACACGGTGCTCATGCAACCCGGCGGCAACGGTGGCGACACCACCAGCACGCCCTTCTGCCCCGGCGCGACTTCCTCGCCGGTGTTCTCGTCGATCACCTTCATCCGGTAACCGAGATTGGGGAAACCGGGTGAACCGAAGCGCACCGGCTTCATTTCCAGGCCCGGCAGCAGGGTCAGCGCCGGCCAGCCGGTTTCGGTCTGCCAGTAGTTGTCGATGATCGGCTTGCCCAGCGCCTCACTGATCCAGTGCGCGGTGGGTTCGTCCAGTGGCTCGCCGGCCAGGAACAGGTACTTCAGTGCGCCCAGGTCATGCCGGTGGATGAAGTCCGCGTCGTGCTTCTTCAGCACGCGGATGGCGGTAGGCGAAGAGAACATCGTACGCACGTTGTACTGCTCGCACAGCGCCCACCAGATGCCCGGATCGGGGTTGGTCGGCAGCCCTTCGTACAGCAGCGAGGTGCAGCCACCGATCAGCGGGCCGTAGACGTTGTAGGAATGGCCGACGGCCCAGCCGACGTCGGAGGTGGAAAACATCACCTGCCCTGGCTTGCAGTCGAACACGGTTTCCATCGACTGCGCCATCGCCACCGCATAGCCACCGACATCACGCTGCACGCCCTTCGGCTTGCCGGTGGTGCCGGAGGTATACAGCAGGTAGCTCGGCTCGCTCGCTTCCAGCCACTGCACCGGTACATCGACCTCACCGATCTGCGCGCGCAACGTGGCGTACTCCACGTCACGGCCCGGCACGCGCGGTTCGGCTGCGTCCAGTCCGCGCGACACGATCAGCACGTGCGGTGGTGGCGAGGCCGCTTCGGCGCAGGCGGCGTCGACCATCGGTTTGTACGGAATCAGCTTGCCACCGCGCATGCCGGCATCGGCGGCGATGAGCAGCCTGGGCTTCGCATCGTCGATGCGCAGCGCCAGGTTGTGCGCGGCGAAGCCACCAAACACCACCGAGTGCACCGCACCGATGCGCGCGCAGGCCAGCATCGCGAACACGGCTTCGGCCATGTTCGGCATGTAGATCACCACGCGGTCACCGTGACCGACGCCGAGGTGCTTGAGCACGGCGGCGAAGTCGTTCACTTCGCGATACAGCTGGCGATAGGTGATCTCACGCGTGCTGTTGGTTTCGGTGGAGATGGCGACCAGCGCGAGCTGGTCGGCGCGCTCGGCCAGGTGGCGATCCACGGCGTTGTAGCAGAGATTGGTTTCACCCCCGACGAACCAGCGCCGGAACGGCGGGTTGCTGTAGTCGAGCACCTGCTGCGGCGGTTTGTGCCAATGGATGCGCTTGGCTTCCTCGCCCCAGAAGGCCTCCGGCTCGTCGATCGAGCGACGGTAGGTTTCCTCGTAGTTCATGACGCAGCCCTCCCAGACAAAGTCATGGGTTCGAGGATAGTCCGGCGCTGGCGTGCGGGCCGCCCTACCTTGGTAGGGGGTGGGTTTGTTCTGCAGGGCTTGCAGCCCTGCACCTGCAGAAGCCGAAGCAACAGCAGAAGCTGGCTTACCGGGGATGGCGGGGCACTGTGGGTGTGCGAGGTGTGAGCGGCATGGATGCCGCGACCAAGCCCCCCATGGATGGGTTCACGGCGTCCCCGCACACCCACAGTGCCCCGCCATCCCGCGGAATGCCGCTTTAGTTTTTGACGTTGCTGTTGCTGTTGCCTGAAAGCTTCGGCAGGTGCAGGGCTGCAAGCCCTGCCGGCCCCTAGAACGGAGCCGCGGACTCGAACGCGAGCGCCTCGCCCGTCAGCGGATGCGTAAACCGCAGGCTGCGCGCATGCAGATGCACGCGTTGCGCCGGTGCCGCGTCATACAGCACATCGCCGACGATCGGATGGCCAAGGCTGGCCATGTGCAGGCGCAGCTGATGGCTGCGGCCGGTGATCGGTTCCAGTTCCACGCGCGTGCGCTGCGCTTCAACATCACGAGCCAACACGCGCCAACGCGTCAGCGCCGGCTTGCCGCGCTCATGGTCGACCATCTGCTTCGGCCGGTTCGGCCAGTCCACGATCAATGGCAGGTCCACTTCGCCGGCATCACCCTCGAGCAGCCCCTGCACCACCGCTTCATACCGCTTGCCGACCTGGCGCCGCTCGAACTGCATCGACAGCGCCGCCTGCATGTCCTTGCCACGCGCATGCAGCAGCAGCCCGGAGGTCACCTGATCCAAGCGGTGCACGGTCAACGAATCCGGGTACAGCGCCTGCAGGCGCCCGACCACGCAGTCCTGGTTCTCGGCGCTGCGGCCAGGCACGGACAGCAGGCCGGCCGGCTTCTCGGCCACCAGCAGCGCGTCGTCGATGTAGTGCAGGTGGATCATGCGGCTCCGTATCCGTCCAAACAAAAACGGGGAAGCCGAAGCTTCCCCGTTTTCTGCGTACCGACCAGCGGTCGGTACCTACCTTGATGGAAGACGTACCGGCCGGAGCCGGTACCGCCTGCATCAGCCCAGCAGGTGGGCGACGCCGGCGCGCTCTTCTTCCAGCTCGGCCAGGGTCTTGTCGATGTACTTCTGGCTGAAGTCGTCGATCGGCAGATCCTTGACCAGGGTGTACTTGCCGTTCTCGGTGGTCACTGCAAAGCCGAAGATCACGCCTTCCGGAATGCCGTAGGAACCGTCGGACGGCACGCCCATGGTGACCCACTTGCCGTTGCTGCCCAGCACCCAGTCACGCACATGGTCGATGGCAGCGTTGGCGGCCGAAGCAGCCGAGGACGAGCCACGGGCTTCGATGATCGCCGCGCCGCGCTTGCCCACGGTCGGGATGAAGGTGTTGGCGTTCCACTCCTGGTCGTTGATCGCATCGGCGATCGATGCGCCATCGGCGGTGGCGAAACGGTAATCCGGGTACATGGTCGGGCTGTGGTTGCCCCACACGACCAGCTTCTCCATGCCACCGACCGGCTTGCCCAGCTTGGTCGACAGCTGGCTCAGCGCGCGGTTGTGGTCCAGGCGCAGCATGGCGGTGAAGTTTTCCGGCTTCAGGTCCGGCGCCGACTTCATGGCGATGTAGGCGTTGGTGTTGGCCGGGTTGCCGACCACCAGCACCTTCACGTCACGGCTGGCGACCTTGTTCAGCGCTGCGCCCTGGGCGGTGAAGATCTTGGCGTTTTCCAGCAGCAGGTCCTTGCGCTCCATGCCCGGGCCACGCGGACGTGCGCCGACCAGCAGGGCGATGTCGGCGTCCTTGAACGCGACTTCGGCGTCATCGGTGCCGACCATGCCGGCCAGCAGCGGGAAGGCGCAGTCTTCCAGCTCCATCATCACGCCCTTCAGGGCGGCCTGGGCCTTGTCGACCGGCAGTTCCAGCAGCTGCAGGATGACCGGCTGGTCCTTGCCCAGCATTTCGCCGGAGGCGATGCGGAACAGCAGGGCATAACCGATCTGGCCGGCGGCGCCGGTCACGGCAACACGAACGGGTGCTTTCATGGGGGTTTCCTCTTGCTTGCAAGCGTTTGATGGGACGCCGCGGGCGTGGCCACGCTGGCCTGGCGGGCGGCGGGGAACAGGGAAACGGCCACCCGTGGGTGGCCGTCTCGAAGGGGGATCAGGCGGCGAGGTGCTTGTTCCACTCCGCGACGCGCTCGGCCTGGGCGGCCAGCACGGCGTCGACGTCGCCTTCCAGGGTGATCGAATGGATCACGTCGCCCTGCTTGACCGAATCGACGATGGCCTGGCCTTCCAGGACCTTGCCGAAGACGGTGTGGCGGCCGTCCAGCCAGTCGGTCTTGATGTGGGTGATGAAGAACTGGCTGCCGTTGGTGTTCGGGCCGGCGTTGGCCATCGACAGCGAGCCGACCTCGTGCTTCACGCCATTCTTCTCGTCTTCGAACTTGTAGCCCGGGCCGCCGGTGCCACGACCCTGCGGGCAGCCGCCCTGGATCATGAAGTCGGCGATCACGCGGTGGAAGATCAGGCCGTCATAGAAACCGTGCTTGACCAGGTTCACGAAGTTGGCCACGGTCAGCGGCGCCTTGTCGGCGAACAGCTCGACCTTGATCGGGCCCTGGGTGGTGTCGAAAGTGGCGATGAGGGACATGAAGATCCTTGATGCAGAGGGGAACGCGTCTAGCCACCTAGTTTACACCTGCCTCGTGGCGGCGGCGGCTTCGACCATGGGCGCAGATCCGCGCTTCAGCCGCCGGCGGGGGAGCGCCACACAACGGTCCTGGCGGCCTCGGCCGCCGCTGCGGACAGCCAGCTGAATGGGCCCCATGACCGGCGTGAAATCCACCTTTTCGCGAATCGTCAAGTTCGACGTATAATGTTGGACTTCTTTTTCCAAATCCGGCGCCGACTGGCCCCCTTTCGTATGTCCATCGAAAATCTTCGCAACATCGCCATCGTCGCCCACGTCGACCATGGCAAGACCACCCTGGTCGACCAGCTGCTGAAGCAGTCCGGCACCCTGTCCGAGCGCACCGTCCTCGCCGAGCGCGTGATGGACAGCAACGACCAGGAAAAGGAACGCGGCATCACCATCCTGGCCAAGAACACCGCCATCACCTGGGAAGACAAGAAGACCGGCATCAAGAACCGGATCAACATCGTCGACACCCCCGGCCACGCCGACTTCGGTGGTGAGGTCGAGCGCGTGCTGTCGATGGTCGACACCGTGCTGATCCTGGTCGACGCGATGGACGGCCCGATGCCGCAGACCCGCTTCGTGACCCAGAAGGCCTTCGCGATGGGCTTCAAGCCGATCGTCGTGGTCAACAAGGTCGACCGTCCGGGCGCCCGTCCGGAATGGGTGATCGACCAGGTCTTCGACCTGTTCGACAAGCTCGGCGCGACCAACGAGCAGCTGGACTTCCCGATCGTCTACGCCTCGGGCCTGAACGGCTACGCCGGCCTGGAAGACACCGTGCGCGACGGCGACATGACCCCGCTGTACGAAGCGATCATGCAGCACGCGCCGCGTCCGGAAGTGGACCCGGAAGGCCCGTTCCAGATGCGCATCAGCCAGCTGGACTACAACAACTTCGTGGGCGTGATCGGCATCGGCCGCATCCAGCGCGGCACCCTGAAGAAGAACATGCAGGTCGCGGTCATCGACCGTGAAGGCAAGAAGCGCAACGGCAAGGTGCTGCAGGTGCTGGGCTTCATGGGCCTGGAGCGCATCGAGCAGGATTCGGCCGAGGCCGGCGACATCGTGGCCATCTCCGGCATCCAGGAGCTGACCATCTCCGACACCATCTGCGCGCCGGACTTCCCGGAAGCCCTGCCGGCGCTGACCGTCGACGAGCCGACCATCTCGATGACCTTCCAGGTCAACAACTCGCCGTTCGCCGGCAACAAGGACCTGTCCGGTGGCAAGTTCCTGACCAGCCGCCAGATCAAGGACCGCCTGGACCGTGAAAAGGTCCACAACGTGGCCCTGAAGGTCGAGCAGCTGGAAGACGCCGACAAGTTCCTGGTCTCCGGCCGTGGCGAACTGCACCTGTCGGTGCTGATCGAGAACATGCGCCGCGAAGGCTACGAGCTGGCCGTGTCGCGCCCGGAAGTGATCATCAAGGAAATCGACGGCCAGCTGATGGAGCCGATCGAGCAGCTGGTGGTGGACATCGAAGAAATCCACCAGGGCGGCGTGATGGAAAAGCTGGGCACCCGCAAGGGCCAGCTGAAGAACATGGAATCGGACGGCAAGGGCCGCGTGCGCCTGGAATACTCGATCCCGGCCCGTGGCCTGATCGGCTTCCAGAACGAGTTCAAGACCCTGACCCAGGGTTCGGGCCTGCTGTTCCACGTGTTCGACCACTACGGTCCGAAGGAACAGGGCGCGATTGCCAAGCGCATCAACGGCGTGATGATCGCCAATGCGCCGGGCACCACGCCGGCCTACTCGCTGGGCCCGCTGCAGGAACGCGGCAAGCTGTTCGCAGCTGAAGGCGACAACGTGTATGAAGGTCAGCTGGTCGGCATCCACTCCAAGGACAACGACCTGACCGTCAACGCGATCAAGACCAAGCCGCTGACCAACATGCGCGCTTCGGGCAAGGACGATGCGATCCAGCTGACCCCGGCGATCAAGTACTCGCTGGAACAGGCCTTGGACTTCATCGAAGACGACGAGCTGGTCGAGATCACCCCGAAGGAGATCCGTCTGCGCAAGAAGTTCCTGACCGAAAGCGACCGCAAGAAGGCTTCGCGCGGCGGCTGAGCCAGCACCCCGTGAACCAGAGCGGCTACAACCCGGATCCACACCGGCATCCGGGTCTCCATGTCATCGCCCTGCTCGAAGCGAGCAAGGCGATGCTGGCGCTGTTGGCCGCCACCGGGCTGGAAGTGCTCGGACCGCAGCCGCTACGGCACGGCATCATGGCCCTGATCCGGCGTTTCAGCCTGGATCCGGACCATGGCACCCTGCCCTCGCTGCTGCACATGATCAGCCCCGACGCGGTCCACCTGGCCGCGGCGGGGATGATCGGCTACGGCCTGCTGCACCTGGTTGAGGCCTGGGGCCTGTGGCGGGCCAAGGCCTGGGCTTCCTGGCTGGGCTGCCTGACCGCCGCCCTGTACCTGCCGTTCGACATCTTCGCGATCATCCGCCATCCCGGCTGGCCGTCGTGGACGATCCTGGCGATCAACCTGATCGTGGTCTACGTCCTCGCCCGCGACCTGCGCAAGCGTCACCGCTGAGCACCCGCTACACTGGGGATTGGAGCCGACCAAGCCGCCCCATGCGCCCGTCCTTGCCGCCTCTGCTGACCTGCCTGCTCGCCGCGCTGCCGGCGCTGCTTTCGGCTGGCTGCAGCCCGGCCACGCCCAGCGCGCATGCGGCCGAACCTGCGAGCCGCAACGTGCCGTTCCCGTACGCCGAAACCGATGTTGCCGACCTGCAGGCGCGAATGTCCGCCGGTGAACTGGACAGCACCACCCTGACCCAGGCCTACCTGCAGCGCATCGCCGCCCTGGACCGCACCGGGCCGCGCCTGCGCGCAGTGATCGAGCTCAACCCCGATGCCCTGAAGGAAGCCGCCGCGCGCGACCGCGAGCGCCGCGAAGGACGCCTGCGCGGCCCGCTGCATGGCATCCCGCTGCTGCTGAAGGACAACATCAACGCCGCGCCGATGGCCACCAGCGCCGGCTCACTGGCCCTGCAGGGCTTCCGTCCGGACGATGCCTACCTGGTGCGCCGGCTGCGCGAAGCCGGTGCGGTGGTGCTGGGCAAGACCAATCTGAGCGAATGGGCCAATTTCCGCGGCAATGATTCCATCTCCGGCTGGAGCGCGCGCGGTGGCCAGACCCGCAATCCCTATCGGCTGAGTCATTCGCCCTGTGGCTCCAGCAGCGGCAGCGCGGTGGCCGTGGCCGCCAACCTCGCCAGCGTGGCGATCGGTACCGAGACCGATGGCAGCATCGTCTGCCCGGCGGCGATCAACGGCGTGGTCGGCCTGAAGCCAACCGTCGGCCTGGTCAGCCGCGACGGCATCATCCCGATCTCCTTCAGCCAGGACACTGCCGGGCCGATGGCACGCAGCGTCGCCGACGCTGCCGCCGTGCTGACCGCGATCGCCGGCCGCGATGATGCCGACCCGGCCACCGCGACCATGCCCGGCCGCGCGGTCTACGACTACACCGCACGCCTGGACCCGCAGGGCCTGCGCGGCAAACGCATCGGCCTGCTGCAGACGCCGCTGCTGAAGTACCGCGGCATGCCGCCGCTGATCGATCAGGCAGCGACCGAGCTGCGTCGCGCTGGTGCCGTCGTGGTCCCCGTCGAGTTGCCCAACCAGGGCGCCTGGGCCGAAGCCGAGCGCACGCTGCTGCTGTACGAATTCAAGGCCGGGCTGGAGCGCTACTTCAGCACCCACCGCGCGCCGTTGCGCAGCCTGGCCGAACTGATTGCCTTCAACCAGGCGCACAGCAAGCAGGAACTGGGCCTGTTCGGCCAGGAGCTGCTGGTAGAGGCCGATGCCACTGCTGGCCTGGCCGACCCCGCCTACATCCGCGCGCGCAGCGATGCGCGCCGCCTGGCCGGCCCGGAAGGCATCGACGCCGCCCTCGCCGCCCACCAGCTCGACGCGCTGGTCGCACCCACCACCGGTGTGGCATGGCCGATCCGCAGCGAAGGCGACGACTTCCCCGGCGAGAGCTACAGCGCGGCCGCCGTGGCCGGCTATCCCAGCCTCAGCGTACCGATGGGCCAGATCGATGGCCTGCCGGTCGGCCTGCTGTTCATGGGCACCGCCTGGAGCGAGCCGAAGCTGATCGAAATGGCCTACGCCTACGAGCAGCGCACGCGCGCACGGCGCCCGCCGCACTTCGATACCGATGCATTGATCGACGCCGGCGAGCCGTGATCGTGTTTTTGTAGAGCCGAGCCCACGCTCGGCTTCACCGGAAAATCGAAAGCGGCCGAGCATGGCCCGGCTCTACAGAGGCTGGTCAGGCTCCGCCGGCACGATCGCCGCTTCACCATCCTCCGCGCCAGGCGAACGCACATCCGCGGTGCGCGCACGTGGGCCGCGCGGCATATCCAGCTCGTCTTCGTGTTGCAGCCGCGCACGCACCTGCGGCAGCGACTGCGGATGCTCACGCGCGAGGAAGTCGAGCATGCGCTCGCGTACCAGGCAACGCAGGTCGAAGGCATCACCGGAGCTGCGCGCGCTGACCAGCAGTCGCACCTGGATCGCACGCTCGCTGGTCTCGGTCACCTGGGTCACGCAGACCCGGCCATCCCACAGCGCTTCGCCACGACAGATGCGCTCCAGTTCGGCGCGGATCGCCGCGATCGGCGCCCGGTAGTCCAGCCACAGAAACGCAGTGCCGAGCAGATCGGCACTGCGCCGCGTCCAGTTCTGGAACGGGTTCTCGATGAACCAGGTCAACGGCACCACCATCCGCCGCTCATCCCAGATGCGCACCACCACGTAACTGCTGCCGATCTCCTCGATGCGGCCCCATTCGCCTTCGACGATCACCACGTCATCCAGGCGGATCGGCTGCGTCACTGCAATCTGCAGGCCAGCGATCAGGTTGCCGAACACCGGCTTGGCCGCGATACCGGCCACCAGACCGATCAGGCCCGCCGAGGCCAGCAGCGCGGTACCGATCTTCTGCACCATCGGGAAGGTCAGCAGCACCAACGACGCGCCCAGGACGACAATGCCGCCCATCAGCACACGACTGAGCACCCGCGTCTGCGTCTGGATGCGGCGCGCCTCCAGGTTATCGGAGACATCGATGGGATGGCTGCGCAGGATCGCGCGCTCACCGGCCGCCACCGCGCGTACAAGCAACCAGATGAAGCACGCGGTCAGCGCGATGTGCAGCACATGCTGCAGATTGCCCAGCAACGGATCCTGCAGCGGTGTGGCCTGCAACGCGGGAATCAACACCAGCAGCGGCCATGCAGTGGCCATCGGAAGCCCGAGCACACGGCCGATGCGGGCGCGCCGTCGATCACGCCCCTTCAGCCGATGGTAGATCCACAGGATCAGCCACGCGCCGATGCCACCCACTACTGCTGCCAATCCCAACGGCCATGCGTAGGCCTGTGCGCTTTGCCAGTGCACTGTTGCCACCTCCACTCGAACAGCCAAGCAGACAGCCTCGCGCATGGGGCATGAGCGTCACGTCAGCCGTTCGTAGGCAGGGTGTTGATCGGCAGGGCTTGCAGCCCTGCACCTGCTGCGAGCTGGAGCAACAGCAACAGCAACAGCCGAAGCAGAAGCGGGTTTCCTGTGGGATGGCGGGGTGGGTCCGGTTGC
>NZ_VMBJ01000065.1:0-18236 GCF_010608305.1 Stenotrophomonas sp. AS012628
TACGGCGTGTCCTGACCACCCACACCGCCCCGCCAACTCACGGAATGCCGCTCTGGCTTTTGCCGTTGCCGTTGCCGTTGCCGTTGCCGTTGCATAGAGCAGGTGCAGGGCTGCAAGCCCTGCCGAAAACCCCCTTGGGCGTAGAATGCGGCCATGAGCGAATCCCTTGATAACCACCTGGTCCACGGCCGCCGCCAGCGGCCCGACGGCCCGTCGCCGATCGATGTCATCTCGGTCCAGTCGCAACTTGTCTACGGCCATGCCGGCAACAGCGCCGCCGTACCGCCGATGCGCGCGCTCGGCGTGCGCGTAGCCGAAATTCCGACCGTGCTGCTGAGCAACGCGCCGTTCTACGACACCACCCGCGGTCGCGTGCTGCCCGCCGACTGGTTCGCCGATCTGTTGCGGGGCACCCACGAGCGTGGCCTGCCGCAGCGGGCGAGGATGCTCGTCTCCGGCTACTTTGGCAGCACGGCCAATGGTGCCGCCTTCGCCGACTGGCTGGACGACATCCTGCCGGCCTGCCCGCAGCTGCGTTACTGCCTGGATCCGGTGATCGGTGATACTCACACCGGCCCCTACGTGGAACCGGGCCTGGAAGCGATCTTCGCCGAGCGGCTGTTGCCGCATGCCTGGCTGGTGACCCCGAACGCCTTTGAACTGAATCGCCTGACCGGCATGCCGGCGCTCGCCGAGGCCGATGCCATCGCCGCCGCACGCACGCTGCTGGACCGTGGCCCGCACTGGGTGATCGCGCACAGCGTGGGCGGCAACCCGGGTGAACTGGTGACCCTGGCGGTCGGCCGCGAGGAGACCTGGCGCTGGACCTCGCCCCTGCTGCCGGTGGACGTGGCCGGTACCGGCGACGTGCTGATGTCGCTGGTGGTGTCGTTCCTGCTGCGCGGCGAATCGATGCAGCAGGCGATCTCGCGTGCGATTGCGGGCACCCACGCGGCGCTGGAGGCGACCCTGGACAACGGCTTCGAAGAGTTCGACGTGATCGCCGCAGCGCCTGCCGCGCTGGCCGAAGGGTCGCGCTTCCGCGCCGAACGCGTGGCATGAGCGGCCTGCTCGAACGTACGCCGCGCACGGTCGGCATCATCGGCAGTGCCGGCGCCTACGGGCGCTGGCTGACCCGCTTCTTCCAGCAGCACATGCAGCTGCAGGTGATCGGCCACGATCCGGCCGATCCGGACTCGCATACGCCGCAACAGTTGCTGGCGCAGGCCGACGTGCTGGTGTTCTCGGCACCGATCCGGCATACGCCGGCTCTGATTGCCGAGTACGTGCAGCAGTCGGCCGGCCGCGAGCAGGACCGGCTGTGGCTGGACGTGACCTCGGTAAAGGAAGCGCCGGTCCAGGCGATGTTGGCCTCTCAAGCCGAAGTGGTCGGCCTGCACCCGATGACGGCTCCGCCCAAGGCGCCGACCCTGAAGGGCCGGGTGATGGTGGTCTGCGAAGCGCGGCTGCAGCAGTGGCAGCCGTGGGTCGATACGCTGTGCACGGCGTTGCAGGCTGAGTGCGTGCGCGCCACGCCGCAGCACCACGACCAGATGATGGCGCTGGTACAGGCGATGGTGCATGCCACTCACCTGGCCCAGGCCGGCGTGCTGCGCCAGTACCAGCCGCAGCTGGGCAATCTGGCCGCGATGATGCCGTACCGGTCGGCATCGTTCGAGCTGGATACGGCGATCATCTCGCGGATCCTGTCGCTCAACCCGGCGATCTACGAAGACATCCAGTTCGGCAACCCATACGTAGCGCCGATGCTGGAGCGGCTGGTCGGCCAGCTGCAGTCCCTGCAGGCGCAGGTCGGTCAGGGTGACGACGGTGCACGTGCTGCATTCCGGGAGCAGCTGCTGTCGGCCAATCGCACTGCCTTCGGCGAGCAGGCGCTTGCGGACGGCAATTACACATTCGAACGCGTGGGCTATCTGCTGGCTGACCTGACCGAGCGCAATGCGTTGTCAGTGCACCTGCCGGAAGACCGGCCGGGGTCGTTGCGTGAACTGCTGAACGTGTTCGAGCAGCACCGCATCAGCCTGGCGTCGATCCATTCTTCGCGAACGCCTGGCGGCGAAGTGCATTTCCGTATCGGATTCGTGGCCGGCAGCGATCCGGCGGCGATCACCCGGGCGGCGGCCGAGGTGGACGCCAGCGGCATCGGACGGGTGCTGGGCTGAATTCATCCACAGGCGATGTGGATGGTTTCTGAGCAAAGGTGTGGATAACCGCGCGCAACCCTTGGCAGCCAAGGCTGTCAAGATGCTTGGTGAAAAATTGACCATGCTTTTTTGTAGCGTCGAGCCATGCTCGACCGCCTTTGGCAAAAAGCATGTCGACCAAGGTCGACACCCACCAGAGCGGGGCGGAATGAAATCCGGTAGCGCCGGGCCATGCCCGGCGAACCTCAGATCGTCAACCTCAACTCGCCGCCACTGGTGGTGAACTCGCGGCCATCGCGCACCAGCGGCCGCCCATCATCCAGCTCGTAGCGCGGCGTGGCTTCGGAATGGTGCCCGCTGCCATTCGCCTCGGGCTTGAACTCAATGATGATGTGACTTTCGCCGTTGCTGTCGACGGCGGGGAACTGACGGAACGACATCGTGCACCTCCTTCAGCGGATGCTGCAGTTGCGCGGCCAGCTTGGACGCGCCGATGTTAGCCGGACGTCATCAATCGATGAACTGCAGGCGTGCCAGTTCAGCGTACAGTCCGTCTTCGGCCAGCAGCTGTGCGTGCGTGCCCTCGGCGACGATGCGGCCCTGGTCCATCACCACGATGCGGTCGGCCTTGAGCACGGTGGCCAGGCGGTGGGCGATGACCAGCGTGGTGCGACCCGCCATCAACCGTTCCAATGCCTGCTGCACGCTGTGTTCGCTCTGTGCATCCAGCGCGCTGGTGGCTTCATCCAGCAGCAGGATCGGCGCATCCTTCAGCAGCGCACGGGCAATCGCCACACGCTGCTGCTGCCCACCGGACAGGCGGGCACCGCGCTCACCCAGCTCGCTGTCATAGCCCTGCGGCAACGCGCGCAGGAAACCGTCGGCCTCGGCCGCTCGTGCGGCATCCTCGACCTCGGCGTCGCTGGCCTGCAGGCGGCCATAGCGGATGTTGTCGCGGGCACTGGCAGCGAACAGCGTAGGCTGCTGTGGCACCAGCGCCAGCTGCGCACGCAGCTCGGTCGGGTCGACCTGGCGCACGTCGATGCCGTCCACGTCGATGCGGCCGCTGGCCGGGTCATGGAAGCGCAGCAGCATCGAAAGCACCGTGCTCTTGCCCGCCCCTGACGGACCCACCAGCGCTACGGTCTCGCCGGGGCGCACATGCAGGTTGAAGTGGTCCAGTGCGGCCTGGTCCGGTCGCTGCGGGTAGTGGAACACCACGTCGTCGAACCGGATCTCGCCACGCAGCGGTTGCGGCAGTGCATGCGGCTGGGCCGGCGCGCGGATCTCGATGTCTTCCTGCAACAGTTCGCCGATGCGGCCCATGCCGCCGGCCGCGCGCTGCAGCTCGTTCCATACTTCGGCCAGCGCGCCCACCGAACCGCCGCCGATCAATGCATACAGCACGAACTGACCCAGCGTGCCGGCGCTGAGGCGGCCGTCGATGACGTCGTGCGCACCCAGCCACAGCACACCGACGATGGCGCCGAACACCAGCAGGATGGCGCTGGCGGTGACCAGCGACTGTGCACCGATGCGGCGGCGGGCGGCGCCGATGGCGTCACCGAGCGCCTTGTCGAAGCGACCGCGTTCGTATGGTTCGCGTGCATGTGCCTGCACCGTGCGCACCGCGCCCAGCGTCTCGCTGGCCAGGCTGTTGGCATCGGCGATGCGGTCCTGGCTGTTGCGCGCGACCGTGCGCAGCTTGCGCGCACCGATGATGATCGGCAGCACCGCCAGTGGAATGCCGAGCAGCGACCATGCGGCCAGCCGCGGGCTGGTGACGAACAGCATCGCCAGGCTGCCGATGACAGTGACCGTGCTGCGCAATGCTACGGACATGGTCGAGCCGACCACGCTGCGCAGCAGTTCGGTGTCCGCGGTCAGGCGCGAGACCAGTTCGCCGCTGCGGCTGCGGTCGTGGAAGCCGGCGCCCAGCTGGATCAGGTGGGCATACAGCTGGCTGCGCAGGTCGGCCACGACTTTTTCGCCGAGCAGCGACACGAAGTAGAAACGCGCGGCCGTGCCCAACGCCATCACGACCGCCACCAGCATCAGCAGGGCGAAGGCGCGGTTGATCTGGCCGCCACTGCTGAAACCATGATCGATCATCTGCTTTACCGCCGGCGGCAGGCTCAGCGTGGCGGCCGAAGACACCGCCAGGGCCAGCAGCCAGGCGGTGAACAGCCCGCTATGGCGGCGCACGAATGGCCACAGCGTGCGCAGGCTGCCGAGGCGCCGCAGCGGCGGGGTCGAAGCGGGGGCGTCGTCCTTGTCAGTCATCCTGGTCGTCGTCTTCTATGCGGATACGGTCACGGGTGGCGTCGCGCAGGCGGATTTTCAATGCGTCGACCTGATCGGCAGGCAATTCGATCCGCAGGCACACGCCATTGGCATCGAACTGTTCATCGCGCTTTTCGGCACCGAAGGCGGGCAGGGTGGCGTGCAGGGTACCCAGATCCTCGAAGCCGGCCAGCAGCTGCAGCCGGGCCATCACTAGCAGCGGCAGGCGCGGCGCGGTACGCAGGCACTCCGTGGCGGCGCCACCGTAAGCGCGTACAAGGCCACCGGCGCCGAGCTTGATACCGCCGAACCAGCGGGTCACCACCACCATCACCCGGTCGAAACCCTGGCCGTCGATCGCCGCCAGGATCGGACGTCCAGCCGTGCCGGCCGGCTCGCCATCGTCGCTGGAGCGATAGTCCTGCCCGTGCCGGTAGGCCCAGCAGTTGTGGGTGGCATCGGCCACCGCGACCTGCTGCAGGAACGCCATGGCCGCTGCGGCGCCTTCGATCGGCGCGGCATGGGCGATGAAACGGCTGTGTTTGACTTCCAGCGTGTGGCTGACCGGCTGGGCGAGAGTATCGAGCATTCCCGCCATTCTACGGGGTTGCCAGGTATTCCCGTCCGCTTCAGTCGTCCAGCAGTGGGTGCAGGTCGCGTGGCAGGCGCGCTTCCGGGTACTGCTGCATGTAACGCTCCAGGCTGGCACGGGCCAGATCGCGCTGGCCGTCGTCGCGTCGTGTACGGATTTTCTGCAGCCACTGCCGACGCGGCAGTCGTGCGTCGGCGTCCACCTCGGCCTGCACGGCGTCCGCGCTCAGGCCCGCATCGGTGCTGCGGCGCATGATGCCTGGTGCGGAACGGCTGGGAGCCTCACGCTTCATCGAGGTG
This sequence comes from Stenotrophomonas sp. AS012628, assembly GCF_010608305.1. Classification (NCBI taxonomy): domain Bacteria; kingdom Pseudomonadati; phylum Pseudomonadota; class Gammaproteobacteria; order Lysobacterales; family Lysobacteraceae; genus Stenotrophomonas; species Stenotrophomonas sp. AS012628. The sequence continues at coordinate 5,340 of NZ_VMBJ01000065.1, forward strand.
ATTTCTACCCGGTCCAGCGCCTGCGCCCGCTCGACTTCGGCGGCATTGGCTGCCGGTGCTGCGGCCGTGCGTGCTTTCAGCGCCCCGGACGCTGCCGGCGCGAATGCCGGTGCCGGTGCCGAGTAGGCGGCGGGTGCCGGTGGCGCAGGCGGCGCTGCGGCCGGAGCGGGCGGAAGGGCCGCAAAGGAGGTATCGGCGGCCGCATCTGCAGCCATCGATCGTGCAGCCTGGGGTGGCGCTTCAGCGGTCTCGGCCGGCGCAGGCTTGCGCGTGCGCGCGATGGCCCGTGCCGGTGCCGGGGCAGCGGCAACAGGGCCTGCCTCGGGCGCTGCGGGCGCAGCGGCCGGTTCCGCAGCCGCCACCGCGCTGTCGGCTGCACTGCTGTCAGCGGCCTGATCGGCAGCCGCAACGTCTTCTGCCGCAGCCGGTGCCGCAGCAACAGCGGCCTCACCGGCCGGAACCGGCGGCGGTTCCGGACGCAGCTGCCAGGCGATGCCAATGGCGAACACCATCGAGGCGGCGATGCCGAACACCGCCGGCCAACGCGGGCGTGTGCGCTGCGTGCGCGGCGCCTCGGGAGAGGCGACCGCATCGGCAGCCGGAGCGTCCACGGCCGCGCGGGCCGCGGCCAGGATGGCGGCGTCCAGTGCGGCGGGCGGTGCCTGCTCGGCGCGACGGCCGAGCAGCCGGGCCAGCTCGCGTTCTTCCGGCGTCAGCGGTTCGTCTCGGTTCATGCGTTCAATCCCGCACGCAGCTTGTCCATCGCATAGCGCAGCCGCGATTTCACGGTTTCCCGGCCTACGCCGGTGATCTGGCCGATCTCCTCCAGGCTCAGTTCCTGATCCAGCCGCAGCTGCAGCACTTCGCGCTGCTCCGGCGGCAGTTGTTCCATCGCCAGCTGGATGCGGCGACGTTGTTCGAATTCGGAAAGCTCACCTTCCGGGGTCTGCCCATCCTCGATCGCGGCCAGGCGCAGATCGGCGTCGGCCGGCGCGGCGGGGCGATGACGGGCGGCACGCCAATGGTCATTCAGGCGGTTGTGCGCAATGCGGAACAACCAGGTGCTGAACGCCGCCTCGGGCTGCCAGCCGGCGCGGGCGCTGATCACCCGCTGCCAGACGTCCTGGAAGATCTCCTCGGCCAGCGCGTTGTCGCGCAGTTGCCGCAGCAGGAAGCCGAACAGGCGCTTGCGATGGCGCGCATACAGGCTTTCGAATGCGCGCAGGTCGCCACCGGCCCAGGCCAGCATCAAGGCTTCATCGGTTGGCAGTGCGCTGGCTTCCACGGCGTACAGGGTAAGGCCTGCAGGCGATGGCGCATAGCCGGTGGCAGGGGCGGGCAGGGCGAGGGTCATGGCTCGGAAGGGGCTACGGACAGCAGGAAAAACGTACGGGCGCACGATTCGGGGTTTACGGGCTTCCATTGCCCCCCGGGTGGCGCGCTATGCTCGGCGGCTCAGGGGAGGCGACGCACCGACGGCGCCAAGAGATTGTCATTTGTCCACGCATGCTGAACCGGCGGAAGAGCCACCACACGAGGCCGTGCTGAGCACGGCGCTGGTGCGCGCGTTGCATGCGCTTTTGCCGGAAACGGCCGTGGTCCACGTCGGCTGGGACGACCCGCAGCTCGGTCGTGGCCAGGGGGGCTGGCCGACAGCGGCTGCCGGAGGTGATGCGGCGGCACCCGGCGCGGGCGATGGCCAGCACGGCTGGGAACATGATGGTGCGCGCCTGCTGTTGTCGGTCGAAGGCGCAGTGCCTTCGCCGGCATGGTGGGGCGTTGCCCGGCAGGCGATGGAGCTGGCGCTGCAGCGCGGCCGCCAGGCCGGCCAGATCAAGGCACTGGAAGAGGCCGAGCGGTTGCAGCAGGCCCTGTTCCAGATTGCAGACCTGGCCGGTGCCGACCTTGAAATGCCCGAGATGCTGCGCCACGTGCATGGTGTGCTGGGCACGCTGATGTATGCCGAGAACTGCTACATCGTCGAATACGACGATGTGCGCGACCAGATCCGGTTCCTGTACTTCGCCGATCAGGTCGATGACTTCGTCGCCGATCCCACGCAGAGCCATGACGCCAGCGAGATGCCGCGCAGCCTGACCGTGGCGCTGCTGCGCCATGGCAAACCGCTCAGTGGTCCCTCGCGCAAACTGCTGGCGCAGGTGATGGAACAGGAGCACGACCCGCAGCGTGGGCCGGAAAGCCTGGACTGGCTGGGCGTGCCGATGCTGCGCGATGGCCGTGTATGCGGTGCCATCGTGGTTCAGAGCTATGAACAGGCGGCCCGCTATGGCGAGGCCGAGCGCGCATTGCTGGGTTTCGTTGCGCAGCATGTGCAGACCGCGATGGACCGGCGCCAGGCGCAGGTGCGGCTGGAGCAGCAGGTAGAGCGGCGTACCCAGGAACTGCAGCGCGCCAACCACAGCCTGCAGGACGAAGTAACCGAGCGGCGTCGCGCCGAACAGCTGCAGACCGCGCTCTACAACATTGCCGAGATGGCGATGTCGGCCGACAGCCTGGCCCAGTTCTACGGACAGGTGCATGGCGTGGTTGGGCGCCTGCTCGACGCACGCAATTTCTACATCGCCCTGGTCAACCCGGCCGGCAACGGCCTGGATTTCGTGTATTCGGTGGACGAGCACAATGCCAGCCGCGCGCCACGGCCCTTCAGCCGGGGCCTGACCGAATACGTGGTGCGCAACCGGCGCCCGCTGCTGGCCTCGCGCGCGCAGATCGATGCACTGCTGGCCAGTGGCGAAGTGCGTGAATCCGGTGCGCGTTCGCACTGCTGGCTGGGCGTACCACTGCTACGCGACGACGAAGTGGTCGGCGCGATCGTGGTGCAGAGCTACAGCGAGAACAGCATTTTCAGCGTGCATGACCAGCGCCTGCTGACCTTCGTCGCACAGAACATCGGTACCGGCCTGGCCCGTCAGCGCGACCAGCAGCGGCTGCGTTCGGCGCATGCCGAACTGGAAAAGCGCGTGGAAGAACGTACCCGCGAGCTGGCCGAGGTCAACGAGAAGTTGCTCGGGCAGATTGGTGAACGCCTGCGGGCCGAGCAACGCCTGACCCATCAGGCCATGCACGATGCGCTGACCGGCCTGCCCAACCGCCTGCATTTGCTTGATCGCCTGCAGGATTCGCTGGCGCTGGCCAAGCGTGATGGTGGGCCGGTGTTCGCTGTGCTGTTCCTCGACCTGGACCGCTTCAAGCTGGTCAACGACAGTATCGGCCACGCTGCCGGTGACCGCATGCTGGTGGAAGTGGCCAAGCGCATCGTATCGATGGCTGGCGCCGAGGACGTTGTGGCGCGGCTGGGCGGTGATGAATTCGCGGTGCTGCTGCAATGCCCGCAGGGCCTGGCACAGGCGCTGGACTTTGGCCAGCGCCTGCTGCTGGCACTGCAGGAATCGATGTGGATCGCCGGGCGCGAACTGTTCCCGTCCGGCAGCCTGGGCATCGCCCTGTGGAACCCGCGCTACCGCACCGGCGAAGAGCTACTGCGCGACGCCGACGCGGCCATGTACCGGGCCAAGGCGCAGGGTCATGACCGCTGCGCGATCTTCGACGAAGACATGCGCGAGCAGGCCATGCGCAGCCTCGACCTGGAGGCCGACCTGCGTCGTGCGATCAACAACCGCGATTTCGTGCCGTTCTACCAGCCGATCGTGCGCCTGTCCGATGGCGAGGTGGTGGGCCACGAGGCGCTGCTGCGCTGGCAGCATGAGCGCCGCGGCCTGCTGCTGCCGGGCGCGTTCCTGGAGCTGGGTGAAGAGAGCGGCCTGATCGAACAGGTCGACTGGCTGATCTACGAGCAGGTCATCGCGGGGTTGGCGCAGGGGGGCGAAGGCTACGTCTCGGTGAACGTCTCACCCCGGCATTTCCGCTCCGCCGAATTCAGTGACCGCCTGTTCGGCCTGCTCGACAGCTGCGGTGCCGATCCGCGCCGGCTGCGCCTGGAGATCACCGAGGTGGCGCTGCTGGACGATGGCCCGCACACGCTGCGCATCCTGCAGGGGCTGCGCGAGCGCGGCATCCAGGTGCAGCTGGACGATTTCGGTACCGGCTTCTCCGCGCTGTCCTACCTGCACCGTTTCCCGATCAGTACGCTGAAGATCGACCAGAGCTTCATCGCCGGCCTGCATGGACCGGAAGTGCAGAGCACGCGCGCGCTGGTCGAAGGCGTACTGTCGCTGGCGCGTACGCTGGGCATCGAGACCATCGGTGAAGGCATCGAGACCGAGGCGCAGCGGCAGACCCTGCGCGAACTGGGCTGCGATTACGGCCAAGGCTATCTGCTGGGGCGGCCCGCCCCGTGGTCGCACGCGGCGGCCTGAGCCACCGCGTGCGGCTGCATCAACGCAGGGCGGCGCGACGCTTCTCGTCGATCCACTTCGAGGCCTGGGCCGGCTGGTAGTTCTTCATCCACTCCAGCATCGCTTCGATGTCCGAGCCGTACCACAGGTCCTGGCGCTGGTCCGGGTGCAGGAAGCGCTCTTCCACCATGCGATCGATCATGCCGATCAGCGGGGCGTAGAAGCCTTCCACATCGAGGAACGCGCACGGCTTGTTGCCGATGCCCAGCTGGCGCCAGGTCAGCATCTCGAAGATCTCTTCCATGGTGCCGAAGCCGCCGGGCAGGGTGACGAAGCCATCGGCGAGGTCGAACATGCGCGACTTGCGCTCATGCATCGAACCGACGATCTCCAGTTCGGTCAGGCCGCGGTGGGCCACTTCCCAGTCGGCCAGCTGACGCGGGATCACGCCGGTCACTTCGCCACCAGCGGCAAGCACGGCATTGGCCACGGTTCCCATCAGGCCGACGTTGCCCCCGCCATACACCAGGCGCAGGCCGTCGCGGGCGATGCGGTCGCCCAGTGCAATGGCGCGTTCGGTATAGGCCGGCTTGCTGCCAGCGTTGGAACCACAGTACACACAGATCGATTTCATGGATCTTCCTGTCTCTTGGCCGGAAACGAAAACGCCCCGTCGCCGACCGCAGGGCGGTCAGGGACGGGGTGCCCAAGGATTATGAGGCCTTGAGAGGCCTTCTGTAGAGCCGAGCCGCGCTCGGCTGCTCTTCGTTCAGATCGCGGCAAAGGCGCCAGCCGAGCATGGGCTATGCCGGTCGTCCTGACCGGCACCCTTCGGGCCGTCGCCAGCGACGTTGGCAGCGGCTCCTGCCGCTGCCTTCGGCTCTACCGAAGCGGGGGTTTACGCCGCTGCCGCCTGCTCGCGGCGCGGGCCTTCACGCAGGGCGCGGCCGACCATGCCCACCAGCAGGTCCAGCTCTTCGCTGTCCATGCCGAAGTGCGGGGTGAAGCGCAGCGAGTTCTCGCCACCGTGGATCACGTTGATGCCGTGCTGGCGCAGCCATTCCTCGGTGGAATTGGCGCCGTAGCACTTGAACTGCGGGGCCAGCTCGCAGGAGAACAGCAGGCCGGTGCCCTGCACCTTGGTGATCAGCCCGCCCAGCTCGTTCTTCAGCTGTTCCAGCTTACGCACGGCCTCGGCACCGCGTTCGGCAATGTTGGCACGCACCTGCGGGGTCAGCTGGGCCAGGGTGGCGCAGGCCACGTCCAGCGCACGCGGGTTGCTGGTCATGGTGTTGCCGTAGATGCCCTTGCGGTACAGCTGCGCGGCATGCTCGGTTACCGCCAGCACGGACAGCGGGTACTGCGCGGCGTTGAGCGCCTTGGAATAGGTCTCCATGTCCGGCGGGTCCAGGCCTTCGAAGCCCGGGTAGTCCACCACCGAGAGCACGCCATGCGCGCGCAGGCCGGCCTGGATCGAGTCGAGCAGCAGCAGGCTGCCATGGGCACGGGTCAGTTCACGGGCCACGGCATAGAACGACGGCGGCACCGAGCGGCCGGGGTCGCCTTCGCCCATCACCGGCTCCAGGAACACCGCTTCGATGAACCACTGGTTGCGTGCGGCATCCTCGAACACCTTGCGCAGGCCGGCCTCGTCGTACGGCGCCACGGTGATCACCGAGTCCTCGCCGCGATAGCTGGCCAGGTGCTGCATGTAGCTCTTGCGGCTGGAATCGGAATACAGCGCCGGGCGGTCAGTACGGCCGTGGAAGCTGCCCTTGACCACCACGCGCTTGATCGCGGCGCCGGCGTGGCGCGCGCCGGGGTCGGTCTGCAGCTTGGCGTTGACGTCGGCGATGCGGGCGGCCAGGCCGACGGCCTCGGAACCGGAATTCAGGCACATGAAACGGGCGAACGGGCAGCCGCCACGGCGGTGGCCGATCTCGGCGCGCAGGGCGGTGATGAAGCGCTGCTGCGACAGGCTGGGGGTCATGATGTTGGCCATCACCTGCGGGCGGGCCATCGCCTCCAGCACGGCATCCGGGGTGTGCCCGAAGCCGAGCATGCCGTAGCCGCCGGCGTCGTACAGCACGGCGCCCTTCAGGGTGACCACCCACGGGCCGCGCGCGGCCAGTGCCACGTACGGGGTCACCGCGTCATCGGCATAGAAATTGACGAAACCGTCCTGCATCGCGTCGATCTGCGCCTGTTCGTCCTGCGCCAGCAGCGGCCCCAGGTCGGCCTGCACGCGCGCGAATTCCTCGGCGGCGGCATCCACCGCAGCGATCAGCTGCGGGTGGTTGGCGGACAGGGTGGTCAGGGTGGCATCGTCCAGACCGGAGGTGAGGCGGGTGCCGGGCTGGTTGCGCAGGGGGGCGAGGCGTTCGATGAAGCTCATTGCAGATCTCCTGAAACAATGGGTCGCACGGGTCTTCAAAAGCAAAACGCGCGTCATCACGCGCGCTTGGGGGCAGGCTCGTGCAGCGGACTTCCGGCTCGATGCTAGCACTTGTTTTTTTGCGCGATAACCCCGCAGAAACCTGCTGCATAGCAGCATTTTGCGCGACGTTCGCCGCGAAGCGCGCCGGCTCGCAGACGCTGGACGTACAATGCGCGCCATTGTCGACCTGTTGCCGCCCACTGCCTTGAAGAAGTCCGATTTCCACTACGACCTGCCGGCTGAACTGATCGCGCAGGCACCCTTGGCCGAACGTTCCGCCAGCCGCCTGCTGCTGGTCCCGCCGGCGCCCGATGGCTTCACCGATCTGCAGGTGCGTGATCTGCCATCCCTGCTGCAGCCGGGCGATCTGCTGGTGTTCAACGACACCCGGGTGATCCCGGCGCGCCTGTTCGGGCAGAAGGCCAGCGGTGGCCGCGTGGAGATCCTGATCGAACGCCTGCTCGGCGGCCAGCAGGCCCGTGCCCAGGTCGGCGCCAGCAAGTCGCCAAAGGCCGGCAGCCGCATCGCGCTGGATGCCGGTGGCGAAGCCGAGGTGCTGGGCCGCGATGGCGAGTTCTACGTCCTGCAGTTCCATGTGCCGGAATCGCTGGAACAGTGGCTGCTGCATGCCGGCCGGCTGCCGCTGCCGCCGTACATCCAGCGCGAGCCGGGCGTGGACGACCGCGAGCGCTACCAGACCGTGTTCGCGCGCGAAGTGGGCGCGGTGGCGGCGCCGACCGCCGGCCTGCATTTCGACGAGCCGCTGCTGGCAGCGCTGAAGGCCAAGGGCGTGGAGTTCGGCCACGTCACCCTGCACGTGGGCGCGGGCACCTTCCAGCCGGTGCGCGCCGATGACCTGAAGGATCACGTGATGCACCGCGAGTGGCTGAACGTCGGCGCTGAGCTGGTGCAGCAGGTACGGCGCACGCGCGCGGCCGGCGGCCGGGTGATCGGCGTTGGCACCACGGTGGTACGCGCGCTGGAAAGCGCGATGCGCGATGGCGAGCTGCTGCCGTTCGCCGGTGAAACGCAGATCTTCATCACCCCGGGCTACCGCATCCGCAGCGTCGACGCGATGGTGACCAACTTCCACCTGCCGGAAAGCACGCTGCTGATGATGATCTCCGCGTTCGCCGGCAAGGAAAGGGTGTTCGAGGCCTACCAGCACGCGATCGAGCAGCGCTACCGCTTCTTCAGCTACGGCGACGCCATGCTGCTGTTCCCGCAAGCGGGGTAGGGCGCTGACCTCTGCCTGCTTGTGGTGGGTGCGCACCGTTGGTGCGCACTTGCAGGTGCCTGGAGACCAGGAAAGCCACGCATGGCGTGGCTCTACTGCCGTGCCGTTCAGGCCTGAATGGGCGGTCGAGCCGGTTTTGGGAGACAATGAGCGACTATTTGCCCGAATGACCGCTCCATGTCCCGATTGCAGTTCCAGCTCCAGACCCGCGACGGCCGTGCCCGCCGTGGCCGCCTGACCTTCCCGCGTGGCACGGTGGAAACGCCGGCCTTCATGCCGGTGGGGACCTATGGCTCGGTCAAGGGCATCCTGCCGGACCAGGTGCGTGCGCTGGGCGCCGAGATCATCCTCGGCAACACCTTCCACCTGTACCTGCGCCCGGGCCTGGACATCATCGCCGACCACGGCGGCCTGCACGGCTTCTGCCGCTGGGATGGCCCGATCCTGACCGACTCCGGCGGCTTCCAGGTGTTTTCGCTGGCCCACCGCCGCAAGATCACCGAGCAGGGCGTGACCTTCGCCTCGCCCACCGACGGCGCTCGCGTGTTCCTGGGCCCGGAGGAGAGCATGAAGATCCAGAAGGTGCTCGATTCGGACGTGGTGATGATCTTCGACGAGTGCACCCCGTACCCGGCCACCGAAGACGTCGCCCGCCGTTCCATGGAACTGAGCCTGCGCTGGGCGCAGCGCAGCCGCAACGCGCATGACGAGCTGGGCAACGACGCGGCCCTGTTCGGCATCGTCCAGGGGGGCGTGCACACCGACCTGCGCAGCCGCTCGGCCGAGGCCCTGCAGGCGATCGGCTTCGACGGTTACGCCATCGGCGGCCTCGCCGTGGGCGAGCCGGAGCACGAGCGCAATGCCATGCTCGACCACCTGGACCCGGAGCTGCCGGGTGACCGCCCGCGCTACCTGATGGGCGTGGGCCGGCCGGAAGACCTGGTCGAGGGTGTCGCACGTGGCGTGGACATGTTCGATTGCGTGATGCCCACCCGCAACGCGCGCAACGGTCACTATTTCACCTCGTTCGGCACCGTCCGCATCCGCAACTCGCAGTACGCGCGCGACATGGATCCGATCGAGCCCGGCTGCGGCTGCGTGGCCTGCACCGGTGGCTACACCCGTTCCTACCTGCGCCACCTGGACCGCTGCAACGAGATGCTGGCGCCGATGCTGGGTACCCTGCACAACCTGTTCTATTACGAAAAGCTGATGGCCGACATCCGTGCGGCCATCGAAGCGGGAACCTTCCTGGCCTTCCGTGAGTCTTTCTACGCGGCACGCGGGGCGGTCGCGCCGCCCCTGTAAACCGAGTACCCCCTGCCAAACGGCCCAAGGACGAACGCCCGGGGCCGTGGCATACTTCAGGGCTGACCCAGATCCGCGGTCGACACCCCGTGCCCGTGAAAGGGCCGGAGCGCCGCCCAACCAAAGGACCAACGATGAACCTGCTTGCTTTCCTGATTCCCGCCGCCCACGCCCAGGCCGCCGGCGGCCAACCGCAGGGCATGGGCCTGACCACGCTGCTGTTCCCGGTCATCCTGATCGCCATCATGTACTTCCTGATGATCCGCCCGCAGATGAAGCGGCAGAAGGAGCACAAGGCCATGCTGGAGAAGATCAAGCGTGGCGATGAAGTGCTGACCAATGGCGGCATCGCCGGCATCGTCACCGACATCGGCGACAACTTCATCACCATCGAAGTGGCTGACAACGTGCGCATCCGCGTGCAGAAGGGCGCTGTCGGCAACGTGCTGCCGGCCGGTACCCTGAAGTCGGCCCAGTAAGCCACTCCCTTTCCGATGCACAACCGCGGCGCCGGGGATGGCGCCGCGCGGGACCCAAGCAATGCTCGAATTTCCACGCTGGAAGTACGTCGTCATCCTGATCGTACTGGCGCTCAGTGCGCTGTACGCGCTGCCCAACATCTACCAGAAGGACCCGGCCGTCCAGATCACCGCCAACCGTGGCGGACAGGTCGACGACGCGCTGCGCGACCGTGTGCTGGCCGACCTGAAAAAGGCCGGTGTGGACGCCCTCGGTGCCGAGAAGGAAGGGGAGAGCCTGATCGTCCGCCTGCCGGACCTGAAGGCGCAGTCCGCTGCCAGCGACGCCCTGCGTGACACCGTCGGCGAGAAGTACACCGTGGCCCTGAACCTGGCCTCGACCGTGCCGGACTGGCTGGCCAACCTCGGCGGTCGCCCGATGGTGCTGGGCCTGGACCTGCAGGGCGGCGTGCACTTCGTGCTGCAGGTCGACCAGAAGGCCGCGCTCGACAAGCGCCTGGATGCCTACACCGAAGACGTGCGCAGCACCCTGCGCGACGCCCGCATTCCGTACCAGTCGGTGGAACGCCGTGCTGACAACAGTATCGTGGCCAACCTGAGCCCGTCCGCCGGTGACGACGCCGCGCAGCGTGCCCGCACCGCCCTGGTCAAGGCGCAGCCGACCCTCGGCTACGACGTCAGTGGCAATCGCATCACGGTGACCGTGCCGGAAACCGAGATCACCCAGATCGCCAACGGCGCCATCGAGCAGAACATCAACACCCTGCGCAACCGCGTGAACCAGCTGGGCGTGGCCGAGCCGATCATCCAGCGCCAGGGTGCCGACCGCGTGGTCGTGCAGCTGCCGGGCGTGCAGGACACGGCCGAAGCCAAGCGCATGATCGGCGCCACCGCTACCCTCGAGTACCGCGCGGTGGTTGACGGCAATGCACAGGACGCCATCAACTCCGGCCGCATTCCGCCGGAAGCGAAGGTCTACCAGCGTCGTGATGGCGGTGGTCCGGTCCTGCTGAACAAGCGCGTGATCGTCACCGGTGACCAGATGGTCGGCGCGCAGGCGGTGACCGATTCGAACAGCGGCTCTCCGGCGGTCAGCGTGACGCTGAACAATGTCGGCGGCCAGCGCATGTTCGACTTCACCAGCGCCAACGTGAACAAGCCGATGGCGGTGGTCTACACCGAGCGCGTACCGACCGTGACCGTTGTCGACGGCCAGGAAGTGCGTGGCTTCAAGGTCAACGAGGAAGTGATCTCGGTGGCCAACATCAACGGCGTGTTCGGAAAGAACTTCCAGACCACCGGCCTTCAGAAGAAGGAAGCCGAGGACCTGGCCAAGCTGCTGAAGTCCGGCTCGCTGGCCGCGCCGATGGACTTCGTCGAAGAGCGCGTGGTCGGCCCGAGCCTGGGTGCCGAGAACGTCAAGAACGGTATGCGCGCGGTGGTGTTCGCATTCCTGTTCACCCTGGTGTTCTTCAGCGTCTACTACCGCATGTTCGGCGTGATCACCTCGATCGCGATGCTGTTCAACCTGCTGATCGTGGTGGCGGTGATGTCGCTGTTCGGCGCGACCATGACCCTGCCGGGCTTTGCCGGCCTGGCGTTGTCGGTCGGCCTGTCAGTGGACGCCAACGTGCTGATCAACGAGCGTATCCGTGAAGAACTGCGTGCCGGCGTGCCGGGCAAAACCGCGATCGTGACCGGTTACGAGCGTGCTTCGGGCACCATCCTCGACGCCAACCTGACCGGCCTGATCGTCGGTGTGGCGCTGTTTGCATTCGGTACCGGTCCGCTGAAGGGCTTCGCGCTGACCATGATCATCGGTATTTTCGCCTCCATGTTCACCGCGATCACCGTGTCGCGTGCGCTGGCGACGCTGATCTACGGCCGTCGCAAGAAGCTCCAGAACGTGGCCATCTGACGGGACGACACGCACAATGAAACTGTTTCCGCTGCACATCCTCCCGAACGACACCAAGATCGACTTCATGCGCTGGCGCCATGTCGCCATGGCAGTCACCATCGTGGTGTTCCTGGCGTCGATCAGCATCATCGCGTTCAAGGGCTTCAACTACGCGCTGGACTTCACCGGCGGTACCCTGATCGAAGCCCGCTTCGACAAGGCGGTGGACGTCGAGCAGGTCCGCACCAAGCTCGAGCAGAATGGCTTCGACGGCGCCCAGGTACAGAGCGTCGGTGGCAACACCGACCTGCTGATCCGCCTGGCGCCACACGGCGAGCATGCTCCGGGCACGGGTGCTGCCGCCACCGAAGACAAGGCTACCGCTGCCGCTGTAGTGAAGGCACTGTCCACGGCTGATAATCAGGCAACCGTACTGCGCAACGAGTTCGTCGGCCCGCAGATCGGCAAGGACCTGGCGATGAATGGCCTGTACGCCACCATCTTCATGCTGGCCGGCTTCCTGATCTACATCGCCGTGCGCTTCGAATGGAAGTTCGCGGTCACCGCCAGCATCGTGGCCATGTTCGACCTGATCGTGACGGTGGCTTACGTGTCCCTGCTGGGCCGTGAGTTCGACCTGACCGTGCTGGCCGGCCTGCTGTCGGTGATGGGCTTTGCGATCAACGACATCATCGTGGTCTTCGACCGCGTCCGCGAGAACTTCCGCAGCCTGCGCGTGGACTCGATGGAAGTGCTGAACCGTTCGATCAACCAGACGCTGTCGCGTACGGTGATCACCGCGGTGATGTTCTTCCTGTCGGCACTGGCCCTGTACATGTACGGCGGCAGCTCGATGGAAGGCCTGGCCGAGACGCACATGATCGGTGCGGTGATCGTGGTGCTGTCCTCGATCCTGGTGGCGGTGCCGATGCTGACGATCGGTTTCCTGCGCGTCAGCAAGCAGGACCTGCTGCCGAAGGCGAAGGACGTCGAGGCCCTGGCCCGTCGCCCGTAAGCGTTCGCGCTGCACGCAATGCACAGAGAACCCCGCGCAAGCGGGGTTTTTTGTTGGCAGGGCTTGCAGCCCTGCACCTGCAGAGGCAACGGCAACAGCAACAGCAACAGCGGGCATTCCGTGGATTGGTGGGGCGGTGTCGGAGTGCGGGGGCGCCGCAAGTACGTCCCTGTAGGCTTGGCAGCCGCATCCATGCGGCTGACAC
>NZ_VMBJ01000066.1:0-17132 GCF_010608305.1 Stenotrophomonas sp. AS012628
GGTGGAGGCCGCCCCCGGCCCGCCCGGGCGGCCTCCACCGGTAGAACGGACCCCGATGAAGATTCCCTTTGCCGCCGTACTCGCGCTCGGTCTTCTTGTCCCCAGCGCCGCCTTCGCCAAGTCCACCGACCGCAACGAAGACATGCACATCGATTCCGGCGCCCAGTCGGGCATGCTCACCGGCGACGGCAAGACCGTGCTGTCGCAGGGCGTGATCATCACCCAGGGCACGCTGGACCTGCGCTCGTCCGAGGCCGAGATCTACCTCAAGGACGGCGAGGCCGTGCGCGTGGTGTTCACCGGCAAGCAGGCCAAGATGAAGCAGCAGCTCGATGACGGCACCTGGATGGACGCGCTGGCTGATCGCATCGATTACGACATCAAGACCGAGATCATCACCCTGACCGGCAACTACAAGGTCACCAGCGCCCGCGGCACCAATGCCGGCCAGCGCATGGTCTACAACACCCGCACCGGCGAGATGAACTCCGGTGGTGACGGCAGCCGCGTGCGCACCGTCATCCCGCCGAAGAACAAGACCCCGGCCGCGCCTGCGGCACAGCCCAAGGCCACCACGCCGGCGCAGCCGGCCGGGAGCAGGAAGTAATGCTCGTCGCCAAGGGCCTGCGCAAGAAGTACAAGCAGCGCGAAGTCGTCAAGGACTTCGGGTTGACCCTCGACGCCGGTGAAGTGGTCGGCCTGCTCGGCCCCAACGGCGCCGGCAAGACCACCTGCTTCTACATGATCGTCGGCCTGGTTGCGGCTGACGCTGGCAGCATCGTGCTCGATGGCAAAGACATCACCGGCGATCCGATGTATACCCGCGCCAAGCAGGGCGTGGGCTATCTGCCGCAGGAACCCTCGGTGTTCCGCAAGCTGACCGTGGCCGACAACATCCGCCTGGTGCTGGAACTGCGCGAGGACCTCGATTCGAAGGGCCGCGAGCGCGAATTGAACAGCCTGCTCGACGAACTGCAGCTGGGCCATGTCGCCGACCAGCTCGGCGCCAGCCTGTCCGGTGGCGAACGCCGCCGCTGCGAGATCGCCCGCGCCCTGGCCGCGCAGCCGCGCCTGATCCTGCTCGACGAACCGTTCGCCGGTGTCGACCCGATTTCGGTCGGCGAGATCCAGCGCATCGTCACCCATCTCAAGCAGCGTGGCATCGGCGTGTTGATCACCGACCACAATGTGCGCGAGACCTTGGGTATCTGCGACCGCGCGTATATCCTCGCCGAGGGCAGCGTGCTGGCCCAGGGTTCGCCGGAGGCGATCCTGGACAATGCCGACGTGCGTCGGGTCTACCTTGGGGATTCCTTCAAGCTGTGACTGCGGTCGCCGGGTCCCTTTCCTTCCTTTCGGCACAGGCATGAAGACTCGGCTGCAGACATCGTTGGGACAGCACCTGGTGCTCACGCCCCAGTTGCAGCAGGCGATCAAGCTGCTGCAGATGTCCACCACCGAGCTGGAGCTGGAAATCGCGCAGGCGGTGGAAAGCAATCCACTGCTGGACTGGGCCGACAGCAGTGACAGCAGCAGTACCGCCAACGAAGCCGGCGATGGCAACGACAGTGATGCCCCCGCAGAACGCACCGATGCCGGTGACGATTGGGCGCCGGCCGAACTGGACTGGAGCGCGGCCGGCAGCGGTGGCAGCTTCGACGATGACGACGACAACGGCAGCGCTGCCGAGCGCGTAGCCGAAACCGAAACACTGGCCGACCATCTGCTGTGGCAGCTGCATCTGTCGCATCTGTCCTCGCGTGATCGCAGCATCGGCGCGGCACTGATCGATGCATTGGACGACGACGGGTACCTGCGCGAGCCGCTGGCCACCATCGCTGAAACCCTGTTGCCGGCGATCCACGCCGACGAGGACGAGATCCTCGCCGTGCTGCATCGCATCCAGCGCTTCGATCCGGTGGGTGTGGCTGCACGCACGCTGGGCGAATGCCTGCTGCTGCAGCTGGATGTGCTGGCCGGCGACACGCCCGCCCTGATCCTGGCGCGGCAGATTGCCGCAGGCCCCTTGGAACGGTTGCCGCGCAGCGGCGTCGCCGGGCTTGCCCATGAGTTGAAGCAGCCGCTGGACGAGGTCGAGACTGCCGTGGCGCTGCTGCGCTCGCTGGACCCGCGCCCGGGCACGCAGATCGCACCGCTGTCGCAGGACACCTATGTGGTGCCGGACGTGGTGGTGTGGCGGCAGAACGGCGTGTGGCGCGCGGCGCTGGCCGCGCATGCCGGGCCGAAGGTGGTGATCCACCGCGGCTACGAACAGCTGATCCGACGCTGTGGCGACGCCGATGCCGGCTACCTGCGTGCCCAGCTGCAGGAAGCGCGCTGGCTGCTGAAAGGGCTGCAGCAGCGTGGCGAAACCCTGCTGCGCGTCGTGCGCAGCCTGATCCTGCAGCAGGCCGGCTTCCTTGAATTCGGTGAGCAGGCGCTGCGTCCACTGACCCTGCGCGAGATCGCCGCCGAGCTCGGCCTGCACGAATCCACGGTCTCGCGCGCGATCGCCCGCAAGCACGTGCGTACCCCGCGAGGCACCCTGCCGCTGCGCGCCTTCTTTGCCTCCGGCATTGATACCGAGGGCGGTGGCGAGGCGTCCAGCACCGCCATCCAGGCGATGATCCGGCGCCTGATCGACGACGAGAACCCGCGCAAGCCGCTTTCTGACGCCAAGCTGGCTGACCTGCTCAAATCATCGGGAATTCCAGTAGCGCGGCGCACCGTGGCGAAGTATCGTGAAGCCATGAACATTTCCGCCTCGCACGAAAGGGTCAGAATCGCTTGACGCGCCGCCGCGCCCGGCGGAGAGGTTCATTGGCACATCCGAACACAGGAGAAACCCGATGCGCATCGAAACGTTTGGCAAAGATGTCGAAGTCACCCCGGCCCTGCAGTCCTATGTAGAGGAAAAGCTGGCCCGGATCGGCAAACACTTCGACCAGCACTGCGAAGCGCGGGTGACCCTCAAGCTGCAGAAGACCGAACACCACGTCGACGCCAGCCTCAACATTCCCGGCCAGACCCTGCACGCCGAGGCCAATGCCCAGACCATGTATGCCGCGATCGACCTGCTTGCGGACAAGCTTGACCGCCTGGTGATCAAGCACAAGGAGAAAAAACAGCAGCACGCGCCGCTGCCGGTGGGCGACAATGGTGGCTGATCGCCACCGTTCCCCGCAGACATGCCCCTGACTGACCTCCTGGCGGCCGTGCAGACCCAGCTCTGCACGGCCACCGACCGCGACAGCGTCCTGCAGGCCGCCGCCGGGTTGCTGGCCTGCCGCCAGGCCAACGCCGAACAGATCTATCTGAACCTGTGCCAGCGCGAAGCGCTGGGCAGCACCGTGATCGGTCACGGCATCGCCATTCCCCACGGCCGCGCGCCAACCCTGGACCGCCCCCGCGGCGCCCTGCTGCGGTTGGCCACCCCGGTCGACTTCGGCGGCGACGAGCCGGTGGACCTGGTGTTCGCCATGGCCGTCCCCGCCCACTACACCCACCAGCACCTGATGCTGCTGTCCGAGCTGGCCGAGCTGTTCTCCGCGCCGGACATCCGCCAGGCCCTGCGCGAAGCGGGCGATGCCCGGGCCCTGCGCGAGGCGCTGGACATGACCCCACCTGCGAGCGCCGCATGAATACCAGCATCACCGCCCGTGAACTGTTCGAACAGCAGCGCGAGCGGCTGGGGCTGCGCTGGGCTGCCGGCAAGTCCGGCGAGAAGCGCGAGCTGGAGGCCGGCAACACGGTCTCGCGGCGCCCCTCGCTGGCCGGCTACCTCAACGCCATCTATCCCAACAAGGTGCAGATCCTGGGCACCGAGGAACTGTCCTGGCTGGATGCACTGGAACCGCGCCAGCGTTGGGAGACCATCGAAAAGATCATGCAGTCGCACCCGCTGGCGCTGGTGCTGACCCGCAACCAGGCGTGCCCGGAAGACCTGCGTGCCGCCGCGGATGAATCCGGCACGCCGCTGTGGCTGTCGCCCAAGCGCGGCCACGAACTGCTCAACCACCTGTCCTACCACCTGGCGCGTACGCTGGCGCCGCGGGTGATCCTGCATGGCGTGTTCATGGAGATCTACTCGATCGGCGTGCTGATCACCGGCGAGGCCGGATCGGGCAAGAGCGAGCTGGCGCTGGAACTGCTCAGCCGTGGCCATCGCCTGGTCGCCGACGATGCCCCCGAATTCACCCAGATCGCGCCCGACGTACTCGACGGCACCTGCCCCGAGCTGCTGCAGGACCTGCTGGAAGTGCGCGGCCTGGGCGTACTGAACGTGCGCGAGATGTTCGGCGACACAGCTGTAAAGAAGAACAAGTACCTTCGGCTGATCGTCCACCTGACCAAGCCGATGACCGAACCCACCCCGCATGGCTACGAGCGCCTGACCGGCGACTCGGGCACCCGCCATGTGCTGGACCTGGATGTTCCGCTGATCACCCTGCCGGTGATGCCTGGCCGTAACCTGGCCGTGCTGACCGAAGCCGCCACCCGCCTGCATATCCTGCGTACCAAGGGCATCGACCCGGCGGCGATGTTCATCGCCCGCCACAGCAACCTGCTGGAACGGCGAACGCCCTGATTCCCCTGCCCTTCGAAGAGCCTGTCCATGAGCACCGCAACCCCCTCCGCCCCGACCCTGATCATCGTCAGCGGCCTGTCCGGCTCGGGTAAATCCGTCGCCCTGAAGACCTTCGAGGACCAGGACTACTACTGCTCGGACAACCTGCCGATCCACCTGCTGCCTGACTTCGTGCGCAGCCTGCTGGCCAACCACGACGGCAGCGCGCCGCGTCGGCTGGCGGTGGGCATCGACGTGCGCGGCCAGGCCGACCTGAGCCAGCTGGGCGACTGGCGGCAGCTGGCCACCGACGCCGGCGTGGAAGTGAAGGTGCTGTTCTTCGAGGCCAGCGATGAAACGGTGCTCAAGCGCTATGCCGACACCCGCCGTCGCCATCCGCTGAGCCAGCTGGGCCTGTCGCTGCCCGAAGCGATCGCCCGCGAGCGCGAGCTGACCGCACCGCTGCGCCGCGAGGCCGATGCGGTGATCGATACCAGCAACCTCAACGTGCATCAGCTGCGGCGGCGGATCATCACCGAGTTCACGATGGACCATGCCACCGGCCTGTCGCTGCTGTTCGAATCGTTTGCCTACAAGCGCGGCGTGCCGGCCGAAGCGGACTTCGTGTTCGACGCGCGGGTGCTGCCCAATCCACACTGGGACCCGGACCTGCGCGCGCTCAGCGGCCGTGAGCCTGGCGTGCGTGACTACCTGGAAGCGCAGCCGGACGTGCAGCGTTACCTGGCCCAGCTGATGGATTTCCTCGATACCTGGCTGCCGAAGCTGGGGGATGGCACCCGCAGCTACGTGACCGTGGCGTTCGGCTGCACCGGCGGCAAGCACCGTTCGGTGTTCCTCGCCGAGCGCCTGGCCCGGCATGCCCGCGAGATGGGCTGGGAAGACGTGGCCACGTACCACCGCGAACAGGATTGAGGGTGGTCGGCCGGGCTGCGCCCGGCACCCGCCGGTAGTGCCGGCCGCTGGCCGGCAACAGCAACAGCAAAAGCAAAAGCGGCATTCCGTGGGATGGCGGGGCGATGTGGGCAGGCAGGACACGCCGTGAACCCCTCCCTGGGGGCTCGATGGCGCCATCCATGGCGCCAACGGTCCTGCCTACCCACACCGCCCCGCCTCTGACAGATTCCGTGTGCTGTTGGTGGGTGTCGACCTTGGTCGACACGATCCACGCCATGCGTGGATGAATCTCGGTCAGGTATAGAAAAACGGATGGGGTCGGATCCCTTTTCCAGGGGAAAAGGGCTCTGACCCTGGCAACACTGAATACGGGACACAGTGCCCCTCTCCTGCTGCTATCGCCAATTCACCTTGACCTGTTAACGTGCAGTAATGACCTGTGGCATTCTCCTCGTAACACATCCCGGGGTCGGCACCGCCCTGCTTGACGTGGCGACCCGGCTCCTGCGGCAGTTGCCGCTGAAAACCGAAGCTTTCGAAGTACCGTTCGACGCAGACCTGGATGCTCTTCTCCCGCTTGCCTCGGCCGCTCTGCGGCGGGTCGATGGCGGTGAAGGTGTGCTGATCCTGACCGACCTGTACGGCGCCAGCCCCGCCAACCTTGCCGGGCAGCTGGCCCGTCTGGGGACCCCGGTTCGCCGGGTGTCGGCGCTGAGCCTGCCGATGTTGCTGCGGGTGATGAATTATCCGGAACAGGGACTGGATCAACTGCCCGCCACAGCCGCGGCGGGTACCCGTAATGGAGCGATAGTCGACGATGCTTGAACGAGAACTCACCGTGAGCAACCGCCTGGGCCTGCATGCCCGGGCCACCGCCAAGCTGGTGCAGACCCTGGCGCCGTTCCGCTGCAACGTGACCATGGCCGCCAAGGGCCGTGAGATCAACGCCAAGAGCATCATGGGCGTGATGCTGCTGGCCGCCGGCCAGGGCACCCCGGTCACGGTGCGCATCAACGGCGAGGACGAAGCCGCCGCGATGGAAGCGGTGGTCGGCCTGTTCGAACGCCGCTTCGACGAGGACAGCTGAGCGTGCCACGCGCGCGTGCCGCCCAGGTCCCTTCCAGCCAGCGGCCGGTACAGCTGCTGGCCGGGCACGGTGCTGCCCGTGGCGCGGCGATGGGCCGGGCACGGGTGCGCCTGCCGCATGCGCTGGAAGTGGCCGAGCAGCGCATCGCCGCCCATCAGATCGAGGCCGAACTGGCCCGCCTGCACCGGGCGGTGGATGCCGCGCGCACGGAAATGCACGAGCTGCGCCAGCGCCTGCATGGCGCCTTGAACCAGGAAGTGGGCGAGTTCCTCGACCTGCATGCCCTGCTGCTGGACGATCCCGAGCTGTTGTTCGGGCTGGACGAACTGATCCGCAGCGGCCCCTACAGCGCCGGCTATGCACTGCGCCTGCAGCGTGACCGCCTGGCCAAGGTCTTCGATGGCATGGACGATGCCTATCTGAAGAGCCGCATGGACGACCTGGACCATGTGATCGGCCGCATCCACGCCTTCCTGCAGCCCGAACGGCCGCCGGTGATGAAGGGCCTGGCCGGGGAGATCCTGGTCTGCGACAACATCGCCCCGTCCGAGCTGGCGCAACTGCAGGCGCAGGGCGTGGTCGGCATCGTCACCGCCGCCGGCAGCGCGCTGTCGCACAGCGCCATCCTGGCGCGCAGCCTGCACCTGCCCCTGATCGTCAACGTGCCGCAGCTGCTCAGCCGCATCGCCGATGGCGACGTGCTGATCATCGATGGCGCCGACGGCAGCATCACCGCCAACCCGCAGGCCGACAACCTGCGCGACTACCGCGCGCGCCTGAAAGAGCATGCGCGCGAGCAGCGCGAGCTCGGCCGCCTGCGCAGCAAGCCCAGCCGTACCCGCGACCAGGTCGACATCGCGCTGCTGGCCAATGCCGAATCGCTGGAGGACGTCACCCAGGCACATGCGCTGGGCGCGCAGGGACTGGGCCTGTACCGCACCGAATTCCTGTTCCTGCAGCGCAACGAGCTGCCGGACGAAGAAGAACAGTTCCAGACCTACCGCGATGCCGCATTGGGCATGAGCGGGCGACCGGTCACCATCCGCACGCTCGATCTGGGCGCGGACAAGGCCGACCGTACCGGCCTGACCCTGAGCAATGAAGAGAACCCGGCCTTGGGACTGCGCGGCGTGCGCCTGTCGCTGGCACGGCCGAAGGTGGCCGACACCCAGCTGCGCGCGATCCTGCGGGCCTCGGCCTACGGCAAGCTGCGCGTGCTGGTGCCGATGGTCAGCACCCGCGAGGAACTGCTGGCGGTGCGCCGGCGCATGCTCAAGCTGACCGAACAGCTGCGTGGCGAAGGTCACATGGTGTCCGACCATGTGCCACTGGGGGCGATGATCGAGGTGCCCGCTGCGGCGTTGGCACTGGAGAGCTTCATCGACCTGGTCGACTTCCTGTCGATCGGCACCAACGACCTGGTGCAGTACCTGCTGGCCGCCGACCGCAACAACGAGGCACTGGGCGAGCTGTATTCGCCACTGCATCCGGCCGTGCTGCGGCTGCTGCAGATGGTGATCGAGACCGGTGCGCGGCATCGCATCCCGGTGGCGGTCTGCGGTGAGATGGCCGGTGATGCGCGGATGACGCCGCTGCTGCTGGCGCTGGGCCTGAGCGAGTTCAGCCTGCACCCCGGCACACTGCTGGAGGTGCGCCGCGCGATCCGCGAGGCCGACCTGGCCACGCTGCGTGCGCGCGCACCGAAGCTGCTGGCCGCACGCGACCGCCGCGCCATCGAGCGCTGGCTGGCGCTGGTGGCCGAAACGGCCTGAGCGCCAAGGGCAGTGCCGGCCGCTGGCCGGCAATCGCCGCCATCGAGGTCCGTGAGGTTGCCGGCCAGCGGCCGGCACTACCATCGGCTGCCATGCGTGGCGGCTATGCGTTGAAACATCCCCTTGCGATAATGACGCGCTGAACACCCCTGTTGCCGCATCCTTGCCGGGATCGCGGCTTTTCTTATCCCGCGGGAGCTGCGATGGCTGAAGCTGTACGCCACGACAAGACTGCACGCCAACTGCGGATGCTGTCCGACGCACTGGACAGCGGTCGGCTGGGCCCGGTGCGCCGCCTGGTCAACACCCTGGCCCCGGCCGAGATCGGCAACCTGCTCGAATCGTTGCCGCCGGGCAAGCGCGAGGTGGTGTGGGGCCTGGTCGATCCGGAAGATGACGGCGAGGTGCTGGTCCACGTCGGCGACGACGTGCGCGAGAGCCTGCTCGCGGACATGGACCCGGACGAAATCATCGCCGCGGTCGAAGACCTGGACATCGACGACCTGGCCGACCTGGTCGAAGACCTGCCGGACACGGTCATCGACGAAGTCCTCAAGTCGATGGACCGCGAGAACCGCGAGCGCCTGGAGCAGGTGCTGTCCTACCCCGAGGACAGTGCCGGGCGCCTGATGAACCCGGACGTGGTGACCGTGCGCGCCGACGTCAACGTCGACGTGGTGCTGCGCTACCTGCGCCTGCGAGGCGAACTGCCCGACCACACCGACCACCTGTTCGTGGTCAGCCGGCGCCATCAATACCTCGGCCGGGTGTCGCTGGCGGCACTGGTGACCCACGAGGACACCACCCCGATCAACCGCCTGATCGACGACGAGCAGCCGGCGATCGATGTCGGCGAAAGCGACCAGGAGGTCGCCCGCCAGTTCTCCGACCATGACTGGATCTCGGCGCCGGTGGTGGACGACAACAACATCCTGGTCGGCCGCATCACCATCGATGACGTGGTCGACATCATCCGTGGACAGGCCGAGCACCAGGCGCTGGGCGCCGCCGGCCTGGACGAGGACGAAGATCTGTTCAGCCCGGTCTGGCGCGCCATGCGCCGCCGCTTGATGTGGCTGTCGGTCAACCTGTGCACGGCGTTCCTGGCCTCCAGCGTGGTCGGCCACTTCGAGGGCACCATCGACAAGCTGGTGGCGCTGGCGGTGCTGATGCCGATCGTTGCCGGCCTCGGTGGCAACGCCGGTACCCAGGTGCTGGCGCTGATGGTGCGCGGCCTGGCGCTGGGCCAGGTGGGCGCCTCCAACGCGCGCACCCTGTTGTGGAAGGAGGTCCGGGTTGCGCTGTTGAACGGCGTGATGCTCGGCTCGGTGCTGGGCCTGATCGTATTGGCCTGGTTCCATTCACCCGGTCTGTCTGCGGTGATCGCCATCGCGCTGACCTGCAACCTGCTGTTCGCAGCGCTGGCCGGCGTGCTGGTGCCGCTCACACTGAAGCGCTTCGGCTTCGATCCGGCGCTGGCCAGTGGCATCTTCCTGACCGCCGTGACCGACTCGATGGGCTTCTTCACTTTCCTCGGCCTGGCCACCCTGGTGCTGCTGCACTGACCGCATTGAGGATCGGCCCCCGCCACGCGGGGCGCTGACCCCACCCAACTGGAACACCCATGGCAACAACGATCGAAAACTATTTCCAGCCCGGCTGGCGCGACCAGCAGCACACCTGCCCGGCCTGCGAATGGAAGGGCAGCTCGCGTGCCATGGAGATGGAGCTGGACGAGGACGCCACCGAGTACGACTGCCCGGTCTGCGAGAACCCGCTGCTGGTGGTGCTGCATCCGGACATGGCACAGGTGCAGGCAGCTGCCGCCGAAGGCAACGCCGAGGCACAGGAGCAGTTGGACATCATCGCCAGTTTCCCGCGTCCGCAGTGACGCGGCGCACGATGCCTCATTGACGTGCGGCGGACTACGATGCGGCCATACCTGCCGCTTCGGGAATTCCCATGGTCCGTTCGATGTCGCGCTGGCTGCCACTGCTGGCCCTTCTGGTGATGAGCGGTTGCACTTCGCTGCCGGACAGCGCGCGTGGTCGCTTCGAGGCACGTGCGGTGAAGGTGGAGGGGGAGACCGCCTACTATCAGGTGTTCATTCCGGCCGGCGTGCAGGCCGCCGCTCCCACCCACCTCCCGGTCATCCTGTTCCTGCACGGCTCCGGCGAGCGCGGTGCCGATGGCATCAAGCAGACCTACGCCGGGCTGGGGCCTTACCTGCGCGAGCATCCCGACTTCCCCGCCCTGGTGGTGTTCCCACAGGTACCGGGCCATGAGGAATGGAGCGGCCGCAACAACCGTGCGGCAGTGGCCGCACTGGACGCCACGATCGCCGAATTCGGCGCCGACCCGGCACGGCAGTACCTGACTGGCATGTCGATGGGCGGCTACGGCAGCTGGAACATCGCGCTGGACGACCCGCGCCGCTTTGCCGCGATCGTCCCCGTGTGCGGCGCGGTACTTGCACCACGCGCGAAGCGCCCAACCCTGTTCGTCGAGCAGGTCGCCCAGGAAACCGATCCGTATGCCGTGATCGCGCAGCGCCTGCGGCACACGCCGATCTGGATCTTCCACGGCGCGCTGGACGACGTGGTGCCGCCGGACGACGACCGCAGGCTGCACGCCGCCTTCCAGGGCGCCAGCGCACGCGACGTGCGCTATACCGAGTACCCCGACGGCAACCACAACGCCTGGGATGCCACCTATGCGGACCCGGCAATGTGGGAATGGCTGTTCGCGCAGAAGCGCTGAGCCACAGCCCCTGGTAGTTGCCAACCTTGGTTGGCATTGACTGCTCTGGTAGTTGCCAACCTTGGTTGGCACTGGCCTACCTGAAACCAAGCCATTCCCCGATGTTCACTGGAAGCAGCCCTGTCCATGCTTGCTCCATGCAGAACACACGTTTCCTGCTCGGTCGTCGCTCCAGCATCGGCCTCAGCTATATCCTCACCACTGTCGTCCATGACCGCGCACCGCTCTTCACCAACGCCGCAGCGGCCGCCTTGGCAATGCGCGAATTCCAGCGACTGGATCAGGAAGGCTTCACCCGCTCGATCGCCTACGTGGTCATGCCCGAGCACATCCACTGGCTGGTCAAACTGCGCGCGGGGACGCTGGAAACCGTCATGAAGCGCTTCAAGTCGCGCACAGCCCAGCAGGCAAATCGCTTGCTGGGGCGGATCGGGCGCTTCTGGCAGGCGTGCTATCACGATCATGCGATCCGCTCTGACGAATCGTTGCACCGGCATGCGATGTACCTGATGGGAAATCCGATCAGGGCCGGGCTGACGACGCGGCTGGGGCAATATCCCCACGCATGGTGCGAATGGGAGCTCGGGGCCTCGGGTGATGGGTCAGATGACATGAGCACCGCCGGATAGTGCCAACCAAGGTTGGCATCTACCAAAGCAGTGGGTGCCAACCTAGGTTGACACCTACCAAGCGGGGATCAGCCCAGCAGGGTTTCCAGCACGGCCATGCGCACGGCGACGCCGTTGGCGACCTGGCGCAGCACCCACGACTGCGGGCCGTCGGCCACTTCGTCGGTCACTTCCACGCCGCGGTTGATCGGGCCCGGGTGCAGCACCGCCGCATCCTTGCCGGCGCGGGCCAGGCGCTCGGTGGTCAGGCCGTACTGCGTGTGATACTGCTCCAGCGACGGCACCAGGCCTTCTTCCATGCGCTCGCGCTGCAGGCGCAGCATCATCAGCGCGTCGACGCCTTCCAGCATCGCGTCGAAATCATCGCCGACCACGCAGCCCTTCAGGGTCTCGTCGTCCGGCAGCAGCGACTGCGGGCCGCAGACGCGGATCTCGCCTACGCCCAGCGTGCGCAGCGCATGCAGGTCGGTGCGGGCCACACGCGAGTGCTTCACGTCGCCGACGATCACCACCTTCAACTTCGAGAAATCCGGGCCCTTGGCCTGGCGCAGGGTCAGCATGTCCAGTAGGCCCTGGGTCGGGTGCGAACTGCGGCCGTCACCGGCGTTGATCAGTGCAGTGCCCTCGCCCGCCGCCTCGGCCAGTGCGGCCACGGCGCCATCATCCGGGTGGCGCACCACGAAACCGCGCACGCCCATCGCTTCCAGGTTGCGCAGCGTGTCGCAGGCGGTTTCGCCCTTGCGCGTGGACGAGGTCGAGGCATCAAAATTCAGTACGTCGGCGCCCAGCCGCTGTGCGGCCAGCTGGAACGAGCTGCGGGTGCGCGTGGACGGTTCGAAGAACAGCGTGCACACCGCCGAACCGGCCAATACGTGGCGCTTGTTGCCGACGCGGCCGACTGCGGCATCGCGGATCTGCCCTGCCCGATCGAGCAGCTGCAGCAGGGTCTCGCGCGGCAGGCCCTCCAGGGTCAGCAGGTGGCGCAGGCGTCCGGAGGCATCGATTTGCTGGGCGGTCATGGCGGTGTCGGGCAGTCAGGGAATGGGGGTGGCGTCGTCGGGGGACGACAGCCAGCGGTCGATGATCACCGCCGCGGCCACGGCATCGAGGGCGGCCGCATCACGGCGGCGCTTGCGCCCTTCGGCGCGCTCGACGGCGAAGCGGCGGGCGGCCTCGACCGAGCTGGAACGCTCGTCGATCATCACCACCGGCAGTTTGAAACGTTCCCGCAGCTGGCGGGCGAAGCCCTGCGCACGCTTGCGGTTGGGCTGGTCCTGGCCGTCCAGGGTCAGCGGGTCGCCGACCACCAGGCCATCGGGCTTCCATTCCTTGAGCAGGCGCTCGATCGCGGTCCAGTCCGGGCCGTTGCCGTGCACATCGACCACGGCCACCGCGCGCGCATGCGCGGCGAACGCACTGCCGATAGCCACGCCGATCCGTCGCGAGCCGACATCGAAACCCAGAACGGTGCCATCACGGCGGATCGCCGGGGCAGCAGGAACCGGTGCGGGCGCGACCGGCTCAGACATGGCCGCTGTAATCCGTCAGCCGGAACAGGTCCACGCCGATACGCGAGGCCGCACCCTGCCAGCGCTGCTCCAGCGGCAGCTGGAACACCAGTTCGGCATCGGCCGGCACCGTCAGCCAGCTGTTCTCGGACAGCTCGCTTTCCAGCTGCCCTGCGCCCCAACCGGCACAGCCAAGGGTGACCACGGCATTGGCCGGGCCTTCGCCGCGCGCCATCGCTTCGAGGATGTCGCGCGAGGTGGTCAGGTACAGGCCGTCGCCCACGGTCAGGCTGGAATCCCACGCCCGCGCGTCGTCATGGATGACGAAGCCGCGCTCCGGATGCACCGGGCCGCCGTTAAGCACCATGCGCGCCTGCAGGTCGCCATCACCGGTGGTGATGTCCATCTGTGCAAGCACTTCACCCAGCGTGTACTCGGAAGGCTGGTTGACCAGCACGCCCATTGCGCCGTTCTCGTCGTGCTGGCAGATCAGCGCGACGCTGCGGGCAAAGGTCGCGTCGAGCAGCGACGGCAGCGCGACGAGCAGGTGATCGGCAAGGGAGGTCGGCATTACAGGCATGGCCCCATTCTACCTGCTGGGGCCGATATGGTCGCGCGATGGGTGCGTGCAGCGATGGGCTAGGATGGAGCTTTGCCATGGAAGGTCATCGATGCAGCCCTCTTCGCCCCTGACCCTGCCGGCACGCAGCGCCATCGTCCTGATCGCCCTGCTGCAGGGCCTGATGCTGTACACCGCGCAGGAGCTGTCCGATGCATGGCCCTTCCGCGATATCGGCTGGCGCTACTGCTGGTACGCCTGGGTGCTGGCCATCCCCAGCGCAGTGGCATTGAGCTTGGTCGAGCTGGGCCAGCGCCACCTGTGGCTGCAGGCGGTGCTCGGCTCGGTGGTGGTGCTGGCGTTGGCCGCCTGGATCGGCTGGAACCTCAACGGCGAGACCGCGCTGGATTCGGGCGCGCTGCAGTTCCCGCTGACCCTGGGCATGGCGGTGGCGGTGTTCGTGGCCCTGCCCTGGTGGCAGTTCCAGTTGCAGCACGGGCATTGGCGCGCCAGCTATCCGGAGCTGTTCGAGCGCGCCTGGCAGAACGGTCTGACCCTGGCCCTGGCGGCGCTGTTCACCGGGCTGACCTGGCTGCTGCTGTGGTTGTGGGCGGCGCTGTTCCAGCTGCTGGAGGTGACGTTCTTCCGCGACCTGTTCCGGCAGGACGCGTTCATTGCGCTGGCCACCGGCAGCCTGGCCGGGTTTGGCGTGCTGATCGGGCGCACCCAGCACCGCGCGATCCAGATCACCCGCCAGGTGCTGTTCGCGATCTGCCGCGGGCTGCTGCCGCTGCTGTCGTTCATCGCGGTGCTGTTCGTGCTGAGCCTGCCGCTCACCGGGCTCGAGCCGCTGTGGAAGACCCGCTCGGCCGCCAGCCTGCTGCTGGTGCTGTCGCTGTTGCTGGTGACGTTCACCAATGCGGTCTACCAGCAGGGGGAAGACAGCGCCCCCTACCCCCTGCTGCTGCGACGCCTTGTTGAAGCCAGCCTGCTGGCGCTGCCGGTCTACGCGGCGCTGGCACTGTACGCGCTGGGCCTGCGCGTGGTGCAGTACGGCTGGACCGTGGACCGGTTCTGGGCAGTACTCGTCGCGTTGGCCGTGGCCGGTTATGCCGTGGGCTACGCGTTGGCGGTGCTGCGCCGGCAGGGGCGCTGGTTGCAGATGGTGGAGCCGGTCAACCGCTGGATGTGCTGGGCGGTGCTGGCACTGGCATTGCTGGGCAACTCGCCACTGCTGGACCCGGTGCGGCTGACCCTGTCCAGCCAGCTGGCGCGGCTGCGCGCGGACCCGCCGGCAATCACCAGCAGCGACGTCAACGTGCTGCGCTTCGATCTTGGGCGCCGTGGCGTGCAGGCGCTGCGCGAGCTGCAGCGTGATCCGGCCATCACCGCCGATGCCAATGCGCCACAGGTGATCGCGGCAGCGCTGGCACGCACGTCACGCTGGGACGACGGACAGCGCCTCGACAAGGGGCCGCAGGACGTCGTCGCCCTGCAGCGCGCGCTGAAGCTGGCCAAGGGATCCAGCTCGCCACCGGAGGATTGGTGGCAGGCACTGGCCACACGTTCGATCAATGGTGAATCCTGCGCCCAGAGCGAGCGCGACTGCCTGATCGTGCATCGCGACCTGGACGGCGACGGCACCGGCGAAGTGCTGCTGTGCGAGCTGTACACCCACCGTGGCCCCGACTGCGTGCTGTACGCACGTGGCAGGGATGCCCAGTGGCGCCGGGCCGGTTCGCTGTTCGGCACCGTCAGCGGCCAGGCCGAGGCGATCAACCAGGCCCTGCGCGATGGCGAACTCACTCTCGAACCTCCGCGCTGGCCGATGCTGTCCATCGGCGGGCGCCCTGCGCTGGCCATCGATCCCGAACCCGAATCCAACGAGTCTTCCCCATGAGCGGCTACTGCCTCATCGCCCCGGGCCATCCGGTGCACGACTACTACCACGCCAACGAGTACGGCTTCCCGCAGCGTGACGAGCGCGAACTGTTCGAGCGGCTGGTGCTGGAAATCAACCAGGCCGGCCTGAGCTGGGAGACGATCCTGAAGAAACGCGAGGGCTTCCGCGCAGCCTATGACGGCTTCGATGTGGACCGCGTGGCTGCGTATGCCGAGCAGGACATCGAACGCCTGCTGTCGGACGCGGGCATCATCCGCAACCGGCTGAAGGTACTGGCGGCGATCCACAACGCGCAGGTGATCCAGCAGCTGCGGGCCAGCCATGGCAGCTTCGCGGCGTGGCTGGATGCGCATCACCCGCGCAGCAAGGCCGACTGGGTGAAGCTGTTCAAGAAGACCTTCCGCTTCACCGGTGGCGAGATCACCGGCGAGTTCCTGATGAGCCTGGGCTACCTGCCCGGTGCGCACGCCGAGGATTGCCCGGTGCACGCGCGGCTGCTGACGCTGTCGCCGCCGTGGCTGCAGGCCGCCGTACGTTGAAGGACGGCCGCCGGGCATGGCCCGGCGCTACCGGAACCGCCACGTAGTAGCGCCGGGCCATGCCCGGCGAACGCGGAGAGCGCGATCACACGCCCATGTAGCGGCCGGGGCGGTGGTTGAACATCAGCACCAAGCTGAGCACCACCGCGCCGATGGCCGAATACAGCACCTTGGAAGGCGACAGCACGAAGAACGCGGCCACCATCAGGCAGGCGTCGTAGGACATCTGCACCTTGCCCGCGCTCCAGCCACGGGTGCGCTGCAGGTACACCGCCAGGATGCCGATACCGCCGAGGCTGGCACGGTGACGGATGAAGAACAGGATGCCCAGGCCGGACAATGCGCCACCGACGATCGCCGAATACAGCGGGTGGATGTGCGAGAAGTCGATCCAGCGCGGCAGCAGGTCGGTCAGCACGCCGCAGGCGGTGACCGCGGCGAAGGTCTTCAGGGTGAATTCCCAGCCCATGCGCCGCACCGCCACCCAGTAGAACGGCAGATTGACCAGCACGAACACCACGCCGAAGTTCCAGTCCAGCGCGTAATGCAGCAGGAACGCCATGCCGGCCATGCCGCCGATCATCAGCCCACTCTTGGCGAAGATGGCCAGGCCCAGCGAGGCCACCATCGTGGCCAGCACCATGCCCTGCACATCCTCGGCGATCGAGTGGCGCAGCGCTTTTTCGTCGGCGGTGGTGCCGGCGCTATCGGGCGGCGGGGTCAGCGGGCCGGCGGTGACCAGGTGGCCGTCAGCGTCGTCGCACGGCGCGGGGCCATGGGAGGGAAGGGACATACGGGTGGGGAACAGCAGGTGGGGAGCGGTATTAGACACGATCTGCATGACAGTTGCAGATGAAATCGTTCAGCTGAATGCGACTTGCCCTGCCCCGGCC
>NZ_VMBJ01000067.1:0-16553 GCF_010608305.1 Stenotrophomonas sp. AS012628
CTGCGAAGTTTCCTTCGTAGCGAGCCGCCCATTATAGCCGGCTTTTCTGCTTCGTCAACACCTTTTTTCAAGGCCGTCTCACCGGGGTGGACGTTGTTGCCGATGCTGCTTCGTCGTTGGACCCGAAGGTCTTTCGTCGTTGCGAGCCGCCTATTATGCCGGACTTTCCGAGTCCGTCAACACCTTCGTTCGATCAACTCGTTCGCCGGTGATGGCGTTGCTGATCGCGTGCCGTTTCCGAGGAAGCGATGCGTTGCAGCAAGGGGGCGAATTCTAGAGATCCCGCAGATTTCGTCAAGGCTTTTTTTTCATGGTGATGACAGAAGCGCCGCGACTTCAGGCATGACGTACGCTCGAAGATCACTGCGGCGTTGCCCGCGCGTTGCGCGGTCAACGCCGCAACGGCTATCAATGCACGGATGCAACAAGGAGAGACGGCAATGAACATGCAGGTGCGGCAAGCATGGTGGCGCGACCTTTCAGTGCCGGCCGTGGTCGCCGGCTTCATCACCGTGCTGGTCGGCTTCGCCAGTTCCGCAGTGATCGTGTTCCAGGCCGCACAGGCTGTCGGTGCCGACCAGGCACAGATCGCCTCATGGATGTGGGCACTGGGACTGGGCATGGGTGTCACCTGCATCGGGCTGTCGCTGCGCTATCGCGTGCCGGTGGTGACCGCATGGTCGACACCGGGCGCGGCGATGCTGGTGGTCGGTGCTGGTGGCGACTCGCTCGCTGAAGCCACCGGCGCATTCCTGCTCGCTGCGGTGCTTGGCATGCTGGCAGGCTTCTCCGGCATCTTCGCCCGATTGATGCAGC
This sequence comes from Stenotrophomonas sp. AS012628, assembly GCF_010608305.1. Classification (NCBI taxonomy): domain Bacteria; kingdom Pseudomonadati; phylum Pseudomonadota; class Gammaproteobacteria; order Lysobacterales; family Lysobacteraceae; genus Stenotrophomonas; species Stenotrophomonas sp. AS012628. Next base: position 817 of record NZ_VMBJ01000067.1, read on the forward strand.
GGGTGCCGATGGCGCTGGCCGCCGGCATGCTGGCCGGCGTCCTGCTGCGCTTCGGTCTGGACGTGTTCGTGGCCATGAACACCCAGCTGGTGCTGGCGCTGGCGATGTTTGCCACCTGGCTGGCCGGACGCCGCCTGTTCCCGCGCTATGCGGTCATCGCCACCCTGCTGGTCGGCATCGCGGTCGCGGCCAGCCGTGGCCTGCTGCACGCACAGCAGGTACAGCTGCAACTGGCGGTACCGCAATGGGTGACCCCATCCTTGTCCTGGACGGCGGTGGCCGGCATCGCCCTGCCCCTGTTCGTGGTCACCATGGCCTCGCAGAACATTCCGGGCGTGGCGGTGATGCGGGCCTCCGGCTACGACGCCCCGGTGTCGCCGCTGATCGGCTGGATCGGTGTGGTCAATACGCTGCTGGCACCATTCGGGGCGTACGCGCTGAACCTGGCGGCAATCACCGCGGCGATCTGCATGGGTCGCGATGCGCACGAGGATCCGGCACGGCGCTACACCGCCGCCATGGCCGCTGGGGCTTTCTATATTGTCATCGGGCTGTTCGGTGCCACCGTGGCCGCCCTGTTCGCGGCTTTCCCAAAGGAGCTGGTGGCCTGCGTGGCCGGTATCGCGTTGTTCGGCACCATCGCCAACAGCCTGGCCAGTGCGCTGGCAGTAGAGCAGGACCGCGAGGCGGCACTGGTCACCTTCCTGGTCACCGCCTCCGGCGTCTCACTGGCCGGCATCGGTTCGGCGTTCTGGGGCCTGGTGGCCGGTGCGCTGTGCCTGCTGGTGCTGCGGCCGCGTCAGGGCCGCTGACCTGTCCTACCCCGCCAGTGCGGCGCCGACGGTGCTCAACACCACCGAGATGACGATGGCGGCCAGTGTGGCGACCACGCTGGTGCCGCCGCGTGCGGTCAGCTCGCTGCGCAGCCGTGCGTCATCGCCGCCGCTGACGGCACGGGCTTGGGCGATCAGGCGTTGGCAGTGTGCCAGGTACCAGGTGTTGCCAAAGGTGCCGGTGGTGACGCTGAGCGCGATGGTGATGACCAGCGACACGCCTTCGGGCACATCCAGCAAGGTCTCCACCACGCTGATCAGCAGCAGCAGGCCGACCCACATTGCCGCCAGGCGGTACATCCTGCGGTACATCATCCAGATCGGGCCGAGCAGGAAGGCCGGCCAGTGCCAGGTTCCACTGGCGGTGGCAATGCCCTGATCCAGCCGCCAGCGCTGGCGATAGATCGGGAAGTTGCCGCCGACCACGCTGGCGTACAAGGCCATCTCGCCCTCCAGCCCCGCGGCGGCAGCCGTATCCGGTGCAGCGGCGGGGGCTCGATACGGATCGGACGGATCGCCGACACTTGGCGCAACGACCTCAACCGGTGGGGCTGTGTCGATATCCGGAGCCGGCGCCATCTCGATGGGCGTTGAATCCTGTTCCAGCTCCGCCAAGGGGCGCCACGAGGGCATGCCTTCGCGCCACAGCAGCGTGCGTGCCGTCACCGTGCCATCCTGCTGCAGGCGACGCAGGGCGGCCAGGTCCACCGGTCCTTCGCTCTGCCTGCTGTTGGCGTACCACCACTGTGCGTCCTGCATGAAAACATCCTTGCTGCGTTGATTCGTTACCGGGTTACCGGTGTCCACGGTGCCGCGGACAATGTCTGTGACAGCACATGGCTGCCACCCGGCGGCAGGGTCACCACGTCGGGTCCGGCGTTGGCCGCTTCCAGGCAGACGTAGTCGCGCCAGCCCTCACCCACATCTGCCATCTTCGCTGCAGCCTCGGCACCGGGATTCCACGCCACCAGCGAGCGGCTTCCTTCCGTACGGATGTCGATGCGGCGTTTCAGCACCGGATCACGCAGGACATAGTGACCCTTGGCCTGCGTGTAGATGCGGTCGCTGCGCCCGGGATCACGGGGATCGCGCAACGTCCAGGCGCCCTGCTGCCGACGCGGCGTCGCATAGTTCTCGAACTTGTCCAGATAGTCCAGTCCGTCCACGCCGTCCACATCCACCGCGCTGGCATCACCCACGCGGAAATAGTTGTGCAGCGCCTGGGTGATGCTGGCAGGGGAACTGCCGACGTTCTCGGTGATCAGTCGCTGGGTCAACTGGCGGCCTACACGCACAGTCATCCTCAATCGCAGGTCCAGGCTCTGCAGCACCGGGGGTGCCAGCGTGAGCTCGATGCTGCCGTCGTCCAAGCGACGGGCCTGTTGCAGTTCCCACGGCACGGTACGGACGAAACCGTGGGCGGGCACGTCGTTGCCCTGGCCTTGGCGGCCGAAGTACGGCCAGCAGACGGGGCTGCCTCCGCGGATCGGCGTGGGCAGTTCGGCGCGCCGGGGGGACAGCCACATCAGATCCGGCTGGCCCTTGGGCACGAAGGAAAGCAGCTGGCCGCCAAACACACTGATGGCCGCGCTGGCGTCGCCGGTTTCCACCAGCCAGGCATCGAGCCCCTGGTACTGCCCGCTGCGTACACCCTGGATCTGCTGCACGTGGGATCGACTCCGTATGGCCGGCGATTGCACGGCACTGTAGTTGCTGGGAAGCATGAAACGCGTGGGCACCGGTGCAGTGCGCGGCGCGTTCTGCAGAGTGCGAAGGATACGCTGTCCCGCGCGCCCATCTGCGTTGGCCCAGCCCAGGCGCTGCTGCTCGACCTGGATAGCGCGACGCGTGGCCGTACCGATCATGCCGTCGGCGCTTCCGATGTCGTGGCCGCGGGCCAGCAGCAGGGTCTGCAGCTGGCGGCGCTCATCGCGGCCGATACCGGGATCATCGGTCGGCCAGGCCGTGGCCAGGCCCGTGCCGCCACGCAGCTGGTCGGCCAGCGTGGCGATCGCCAGCGCGTAGCTTTCGGCAGCGTTGTAGCTGTAGATCGCGTCGTAGTTGCGGAACACCAGCAACGCAGGGCCCTTGCCGCCCGCCGGCAGCAGCAGGGCCGCGCGCGCGTCGGCAGGCAGGTTGGCCGGGGCCAACGCGCTGCCATCCAATGCGGTCACACCTTGCGCACGCCAGTCGGCCAGCGCCCGACGCTGGGTGCGCCCGGCCTGGCTGGCGTCGAAACCGGGCGGGATACGCACTTCCATGCCCCACGGCTCTCCGCTGCGCCAGCCGGCGCGCTTGAGGTAATTGGCGGTGGAGGCCAGCGCATCGGGAATGCTGCCGACCAGATCGCGGCGGCCATCGCCATCACCGTCCACGGCGATGCCTGCATAGGTGCTGGGCATGAACTGCGTATGCCCGAAGGCGCCGGCCCAGGAACCGGTGAGCCCCTGTGCCTGCAGGTCGCCGCGGTCGATCAACTTGAGCAGGGCCAGCAGCTCACCACGGAAGAAGGGCTGGCGGCGGCCGGCACAGGACAGCGTGGCCAGCGACTGCAGCAGCGGGCGCTTGCCGAACACACGGCCGTAGTCGCTCTCCACGCCCCAGACCGCGACGATGGTGGCCGGATCGACGCCGTACTGGGCCGACACCCGATCAAGCAGGGCCCGATGCTGCTGCAGCAGGACGCGCCCATCGTCCACGCGCTGGCGATCGACCAGCGCGGCCAGGTAGTCCCAGATCGGCGTGGTGAATTCCGGCTGCGCGTCGAGCAGGCCGAGCACGCTGGGATCGGGGGTGAGCCCGGCGATAATCCCATTGAAGCGGTCGGCACTGATGCCCTGGCTGGCGGCTGTCGATTGCAGGACGGCCAGGCAGCGGCTGAAAGCGGCATCGCTGCTGGCCGCAGGCGCTGCTGTCGAAGCGGGTGCCGCGGCGAGCACGGCCGCCAGGCCGAGCGTGGTCAGAATGGGCATGGCGTCCTCCGTGTTGCCGTTGCAGGGCCATCTTAGGCGCAGCGTAGGCGAACCTGAAGCAGCGCGGGCTGGCGGCGGCTAAAGGGCGCGAAGCAGGCGCAGGCCATAGGCCGGGCTTTCAGCATCCCAGCGCCGCACGACCTGCAGGCCCGCTGGCAGCAGCAACGCTTCGAAGCTGTCGTCGGTGTACTTGTGGCTGTATTCGACGCGGATCGGCTCGTCGGCCTGGAAGTGGAAGGTGCGGCCATCCAGACGGACGTCCTGTGCGCGCTGGCTGACCAGATCGGTTTCGATGCGCAGCCGCGCGATGCTGTAGCGGGCGCGGTGGCGGAAGCCGTCCAGATCGAAGTCGCTGCCGATCTCGCGGTTCAGGCGCGCCAGCAGGTTGAGGGTGAATGCAGCAGTGATGCCCTGCACATCGTTGTAGGCGGCTTCGATCAATGCCGGGTCCTTGTGCAGATCGATGCCGACCAGGGCCAGGCCATCGCGGCCCATGGTCTGGCGCATCGCGCGCAGCAGTGCGACGGCATCCTCTTCGACGAAATTGCCCAACGTGGAGCCCGGGAAGAACAACAGGCGCCGCGCAGGCTCGCGTTCCGGTGCCGGGACGGCGACCGCGCGGGTGAAGTCGGCACAGACCGGCAGCATCTCGACGTCCGGCAGCGCCGGGGCCAGATGGTCGATGCTGGACAGCAGCGCGGCGCGCGAGATCTCGATGGGGGTGTAGGCCACGGGGTCCTGCAGTGCCGCCAGCAGCAGCGCGGTCTTGCGGCCACTGCCGCTGCCCAGCTCCACCACATGAACATGAGGACCGACGCTGCGGGCGATGTCCGGCAGCACCCGCGCCAGCAGCGCCAGCTCGGTACGCGTGGGGTAGTACTCGCAGGTCTGCGTGATCTGCTCGAACAGGCGTGAGCCGCGTGCATCGTAGAAATACTTGGATGGCAGCTGGCGCGGTGTGCGCGACAACCCGGCCACCACGTCGGTGAGGATCTGCTGGCGGCCGGGGGTGAGGTCGGTCAACGCCTGCAGCGCGTCGTGCACGGTGCTCATGTGAGGTCCCTGGCCAGGCGCAGTCCGGAGAACTGCCAGCGCGCCGGCGGCATGAAGAAATTGCGATAGCTGGCGCGCACATGGCCCCGTGGCGTGACGCAGCTGCCGCCGCGCAGCACCCATTGGCCGCACATGAACTTGCCGTTGTACTCACCGAGGTTGCCCGCGAAAGGGCGGTAGCCGGGATAGGCACCATACGCGCTGTGAGTCCACTCCCAGACATCACCGAACAGCTGGCGCAGGCCGCTGCCCTGCCCCGCCTGCGGGTGCAGGTGATCGTCATCGGCAAAGTGGCCCCGCACCGCCTGAGACGCGGCGGCGGCCTCCCACTCGAACTCGCTGGGCAGGCGTGCCCCGGCCCAGCGAGCACAGGCATCGGCCTCGAAGTAGCTGAGATGGCAGACCGGCGCGTGCGGATCCAGCTCGCGCCAACCGCCCAGGGTGTATTCGCGCTGCAGGGTGTCATCCCAGTACAGCGGGTGCTGCCAGTCCTCGGCTTCACGCAACGCCCAGCCTTCACTGAGCCACCAGCGCGGTTCGCGGTAGCCGCCGGCATCGATGAAAGCACGGTACTCGGCATTGCTGACGGGACGTTCGGCCAGAGCATGTGCCGGCAGCAGCACGCGGTGCGGCGGCGATTCGTTGTCGTAGGCAAACGCAGCGTGCTGCGGCCAGGATGCAGCGCCGACGGTAACGATGCGCTCGGGTGATTCGATCCAGCCCTGTGCACTGGCAGCGCCAGGGGGGGTGGGCAGGTCCTCGCGGTAGGCCGGCTGCAGCGGATTGCACCAGAACGCGTGCTTGATGTCGGTCAACAACAACTCCTGATGCTGTTGTTCGTGCTGCAGGCCCAGCTGCAGGTTGTGCAGCGCGTGTGGGTCCAGGTCACCTGCCGATAGCCGCGACTGCACCTGTGCATCGACCTGCTGGCGATAGTCATGCACCTGCTGGAGCGAGGGCCGTGAGAGGAGGCCGCGCTGCGGCCGGGCATGGGCGGGGCCGATACTCTTGTAGTAGCTGTTGAACAGGTAGTCCCATGCAGGGTCATGTGCAGGCGCAGCCGGGAAGCCGGCCAGCACGAAGCGTTCGAAGAACCAGGTGGTGTGGGCCAGGTGCCACTTGCTGGGGCTGGCATCGGCCATGCTCTGCAGCATGGCGTCCTCGGCGCTGAGTGGGCCGGCCAGTTGCATGCTGCGCGCACGCACGCGTGCGAACTGGTGGGCGAGATCGTGCTGCGGGGCAGCGACGGCGGCGGGTACGCTGTCCATGCCGACAGCATCGGTGCCGGCGGGTGAGTGCGATGTCATGGTCCGGCGTCACTTCGTTCACATGGATGGGCCTGCCGCATTCAAGAAGCCGCCCCGAACGCCGCTAACGGCAATGCTGCGGCCGCGTCGTCACCGCGCTGGAATTCCTGATTGCCCCTGCATCCGCTCCGCCAGCCTGCGCACTACCTGTTCGTGCTGCCCGCCGTGCTGGTTGCCGTGGTGCTGTGGGCGGCGTTGGGCAACGAAGACGTGGCCAGTCCGGCCCAACGCGTTCTGCCCTGGCTGCTGGCCTGCCTCGGTGCCGGCCTGGCCCTTCTCTACCACCAGGTGCGTGCGCTCTGCCTGCTGTTGGTGGTGGCAGTCATGTTCGCGATGCTGCACCAGGATGTCGGCGGCTACCTGCGCAGCGGCCATGTCAGCGCGCTGACACCGCTGCGCTTCCATGCCATCTCGGCGTGGCTGCCGTTGCTGTTCGCCGGCCTGTCGTTGTGGCCGGAGCGTGGGCGGCGCAGGCACGACCTGCTGTTGCGCTCCGTCGCCAGCAGTACGGCATTGCTGATCTTCCTGCTGCTGGCCGCGCAGCAGCCGCGCGGCATGCATGATCTGCTGTCGAACCGTCATTGGGCGTGGATCCCGGCCGACTGGAACGCGCTGGCGCAGCTGCCGGCGCTGCTGTTCCTGCTGGCCACGGCGGCGCTGGGTTGGCAGGCATGGCGGCATCCGCGGCCGCTGCACACGGCTATGCTGCTGGCGCTGCTGTGCCTGTGGTGGATGCTGCCGAGGGTCTTCCTGCAGCCGGTGCTGCTGCCTGCGCTGGCCAGTGCGGCCCTGCTGCTGATGCTGGGCGCGATGCTGCAGGAGTCGTTCCACATGGCGTTCCGCGACGAACTGACCGGCTTGCCGGGGCGCCGCGCCTTCAATGAGACCCTGCAACGGGCGCGCGGCACCTACAGCATCGCGATGGTGGACGTGGACCACTTCAAATCGTTCAACGACACCCACGGCCACGACACCGGCGACGACGTGCTGCGCCTGGTGGCCTCGCGGCTGGCGCGGGTCGGTGATGGTGGACGTGCGTTCCGCTACGGCGGCGAGGAGTTCGCGGTGGTGTTCCTGGGCCAGCCGGCCGACGCCTGCATGGATGCCGTGGAAGCCTTGCGGCAGAGCATCGAGGACACCCGCATGCAGCTGCGCGACCGCAGCACCCGCAGCCGCGACGATGACGCCGGGCGTCAGCAACGCGGGCGCGGCGGCAGCGGCCCGGTGGTGCAGGTGACGGTGAGCATCGGCCTGGCCGACAGCCGCGTCGGTCCGCGGCCGGCGGCCGTGGTCAAGGCTGCCGACCAGGCGCTGTACGTCGCCAAGGACGGAGGCCGCAACCAGGTGCGCGCGTATGCCGGGCAGGGCGTGCTGGCAGTACGCGGTGGCTGAAGCTCAGATCGCGTCGAGGTAGTACCAGCGGCCTTCGATGCGCAGGAAGCGGCTGTGCTCGGTCATCTTCACCGCGCTACCGCCACCCACCCGGTAGCGCGCGGTGAACCGGACCTCAGCGCTGTCGGCGCCGGTGACGGTGTGCTCGTGCACGGTCAGGCCCAGCCAATACGTACGCTGACCGGGCGCATCATCCAGCGACAACTCGGCCGGACGCGTGTCCGGGTGCCAGCTCTGGCGCAGGTAGTCGGCCAGGCCCCGCACATAGGCGCTGTAGCGCGAACGCATCAGGCGCTCGGCATCCGGCGCGGCTTCACCGGCGTGGAAGCGGCCGCAGCAGGCAGCATAGTCGGCGGGCAGGCCGCAGGGACAGGGATCGGCAGGTTTTCGGCTCATATCAGCATTGTCGCCGGGTTGCGCGGATTGATCCACGCACGGCACAGGTCGCCGGGTACAGGACGGGCGTATGCTGTCGCGCCCCCACCTTGATTGATCGCCGTGCTGGAACTGGTTCCCCCTGAGTTGTGGTGGCTGGTGGTGATCGCCTTCATCGCCGGTCTTGTGGATGCCGCCGTGGGTGGCGGTGGCCTGGTGCAGCTGCCTGGCCTGTTCACGGTGCTGCCGCAGCAGACGCCGGCCATGCTGTTCGGTACCAACAAGTTCAGTTCGATGTTCGGTACCGGTGCGGCGGCCTGGCGCTATGCGCGCAACGTGCGCTTCCCGTGGAAACCGGTGCTGTTCGCGGCCGGCACGGCCTTCATCTTCTCCTTCGCCGGGGCCACGGCGGTAAGCCTGCTGCCCAAGGACGCGGTGCGCCCACTGGTGCTGGTGCTGCTGATCGCGATGCTGGCCTACACACTGTGGAAGAAGGACTTCGGCGCGCTGCACCGCCCGCAGGAGATCGGTCGCCGCGAGCTGGCGATCGCGCTGGCGATCGGTGCGGCGATCGGGTTCTACGACGGCTTCTTCGGGCCGGGCACCGGCAGCTTCCTGATCTTCCTGTTCGTGCGCTTCTTCGGCCTGGATTTCCTGCGCGCGTCAGCGGCATCGAAGGTGGTGAACCTGGCGACGAATGTGGCGGCGATCTCGTTCTTCGTGCCGACCGGCAACATCCTGTGGCTGTTCGCGCTGCCGATGGCGGCGGCCAACATCATCGGTTCGGTGGTGGGCACGCGACTGGCGCTGAAGGGCGGCACGCCGTTCATCCGCAAGCTGTTCGTGGGGCTGGTGGTGGTGCTGATCGCGCGGATGGCGTGGGATACGTTCCGCGGTTCGTGAGGGACGTTATGAAATGGCAGGTGCCAACCTTGGTTGGCACGTTGTTTCAGGTCGCGAAGAGCAGCCGAGCATGGCTCGGCTCTACAGGTAGATGGACCGAGGCGCTCAGGCCTCGGCTTCTTCCGGTTCGTTGGCCTGCTGGCGGCTGCGCTCGGGCAGCTTCAGGCGCTTGCCTTCTTCGTCGTACTCGATCAGCAGCACGCCGGAGTCGTGGCGGCCGCTGATCTCGACGAAGCAGGCGCCGCCGATGAACGGTTCCAGCGTCATCACCGACTTCAGCGGTGTGGCGACCACCATCTGGAAGCCGAAGTTGTCGAAGATGTTCATCGCCAGCGCGGTGAACTCGTTATCGGCCTTGTCGAAGGCTTCGTCGAGTACCACTGCGGCGTAGCTGGGCAGCTGGCTGTCGGCGCCACCGAGCTGGTAGCGCAGCGCGGCCGCCAGGCAGGTCGTGGCCAGCTTCTGGCGCTGGCCACCGGACTTGCCGGCGCCGCTGCGGTAGATCTCGACCTGCTGGCGCGTCTCCGCATCCAGCTCGACGCCGATGAACTCCACGTGCATGCGCACGTCCAGCACCAGCTCGCGCCAACGCTTGTCCTCGCCTTCCTGCGAGCCCAGGCGATTGACCAGCTGGCGCAGCACGGTGAACTGCGATTCGGCCAGCTCGCGCTGCTCGGTCTGCTGCTGCGACAGCACTTCGCGCAGCTGCAGGTGGAACTCGCCGACTTCCGGCAGGCGTCGGTCGTTCAGTTCGATGGTCAGCAGCGTGCCTCGGTTGAACGGCACCTGTTCCAGGCTGGCGTTCACTTCGTCCAGGCGCTGGCCGATCGACTTGCGGGCCTCGGCGCTGTGCCGCTGCAGGGCCAGCAGGTTGTTCTTGCTCTGGTTCTGCAGCAGATCGAAGAAGCGCTCTTCGTGCTGCGGCAGGCCATCGCGCTCCAGGCGTTCGAGGCGTGCGAGGAAGTCCTCGGCCGAGGCCACCGAGACGGTGAAGTCGCCCGATTCCTCCGGCCACTGCTGGATGAAGCGACGGAAGCAGCCGATCAGCTGGTTCTCGATGCGGTTGAGGTCCTGCTGCGAGGACGACAGCTGCTCGTTCAGCGCGTTGCTGACCTGGCGCATGTGCGCTTCCAGCGTTTCCAGGCTGAGCGGACCCTGCTCCTGCAGGCGCTCGGAAAGGCCGGCTTCCTGCTCCTGGGCCAGGCTCGGCAGCACCAGCGCACGGCTCTGCTGGCGTGCGCGGTCGAGGCGATCGCGCTCCTTGACCAGCTGGCCACGCTCGACGCGGACGTCTTCATAGGTGCGGCGCGACTGTTCGATGTCCGCGCGCACCGCGTCGATCTGCATGGCCAGCTTGGCGAGGTCGGCATTGCCTTCGCGCAGGTCGCGCAGCGTCGCTTCGATATCGCTGAGGCGCTGCTGCGGGGCGGCGATATCGATCTCGTTCCAGCTGATGCTGACCAGCTCGTGGCAGGCCAGGCGGCGTTCGTTGTCGCGATCACGCTGGCCACGCAGGCGCGCGATGTCGGTCTCGCAGCCGGCGATGCGCTTGGCCAGCTCCTGTGCTTCACGCTCGAAGGCGCCGACCTTGTCGTGGTTGTTGAAGCCGAGAATCCAGCGACGGCGGTCACCCACGGCACTGCGGTCGTCCTTCTCGAAGCGGTCGCCCGGATGCTTGACCTGGCCTTCGCGGGTGATGCCGCGATCGACGTTGCGCAGCTGCTTGGCATCGACGCACTCGTAGTCGAAGCGCTTGCCAAGCTCACGGCGCAGCCAGCTTTCGAACACGTGCTCGCGCAGTTCCAGCTTGTGCAGCAGGGACTTCGCCGACGGCTCGCGCGCGAACGCATCATCGTTGCGGCGCACGCGGTAGTAGGTGAAGCGCATGCCCAGGTGGGTGCGGTTCACCCACTCGGCGACGTCGTTGTAATGCTTGTCATCGACCAGCAGCGACAGCGCGAAACCGCCCAGCACGCGCTCGATGGCACCCTGCCAGCCCTGCTCTTCGGAGCGGACCTGGATCAGTTCGCCAACGAACGGCAGCGCTGCTTCGGCGATGCCCGTTTCCTCGGCCAGGCGCGCGCGCAGCTTCTGCATCGGCGCAGGGATGTTGGACGGCGTGCGCTGCATCGCTTCGAGTTCCGCACGGACTTCGCCGAAGCGGCGCTCGTCATCGCGCTTGCCACCCAGGCGATCGCTGATCGCGTCGTCCAGCGCCGAAGAGGCACGCTGGCGGTCCTGCAGCTCGTTCTGCGCGCGCTCGACCAGCTCGGCGAAGCCGTGGGCGTCGTCCGGCAGTTCCGCCTGCAGCTGCTGCGCCGCCTGGCGTGCCTGCTCGCGCTTGGCCTGGCGGCGGTCGCGCTCGGCTTCGGCACGGCCCTGCTCGCGTTCCAGTTCCTCGATGCGCTCACCGCCCTGCTGGCGGCGCTGCAGTTCCAGCTCGGCCAGGCGCTCGGTGTGGTTGTCCAGTGCGGCACGGCGCTGGGCTTCTTCCCCGAGCAGGCCACGGTCACGCACGTCCATCTCGCGCAGGCGTGCTTCGATCAGCGCCTGGCGGCGGCTTTCACGGAAGCTGTCGACGCCGAGCTTGAGGGCTTCGTCGTCGCCGCGCCGGCGGTGCATTTCCTTCAGGTCGTTGTAGTAGGCGCGTGCCGGCAGCAGGGTCTCCACCTGGCGACGCGCAGTGACCACGGCCTGGTGCGCGCCATCGAGCTCGGCGAAGTCGCTGACCAAGCGCTCGGCGGCGTCGAAGGTCTTCGGCGTGTCGAGCATGAAGTCGCGCAGGAAGACGTTCAGGTCGCCCAGGTTCTTCGCCGACTGCGTCTTGTGCAGCAGGCGCAGCGCCATCTCGTTGTCGATGCCGAGCAGGTCGCGGAAGCGCTCGGCGTAACCGGAGAAGGTGTCGAAGTGGTGCAGGTCGGACAGCTTCTGCTTGAGCTTGCGCAGGTCCAGGTCGAAACCACCAAGATCCTTGGCGATGTCGAACGGGCGCTCGGCGATCATGTAGTGCTTGCGCACATCGCCAGCCGAGGTGCCGTTGCCGGAGATCCACAGCAGGCGCACCAGGCTGACCACGCGGCCATCGCCGGCGCGGTATTCCAGCACCAGCGCGGTCCAGGTAGCGCCCTTGCGCAGGTACTGGGTGGCGATTTCGCCGGTACCGCTGTCCTGCTGGTCGGCCCACGCGCCACGCACGTAGGACACCAGGTTGCGGTCGCGGCCACTGCGCTCGGCTTCACGCGCGGCGGCGTTGAAGTCAACGATGGCCGGCGGCGTCAGCAGCGCGGACATGGCATCGAGCAGGGTCGACTTGCCCGACCCGGAACGGCCGACGAACAGGAAGCCGCGCTCGGCGATCGGCACTTCGGTCAGGCCGTTGAAGGTACCCCAGTTGTGCACCTGCAGGCGGCGCATGCGGAACTGCTGCAGGCGCGGGTCCGGCAGGCCTTCGTTGAACAGGGCGGGAGTGTGCTTGGAGATAGCCATGCGATGGTCGGGTCTCTCAGGCCTCGGCGGCCGGGGTTTCGCGCAGCTGGCGGTAGACCGCCGAGAGCTGGGACACGTCTTCGGCGGAGAACAGCAGCTTCAGCGCCGGCGAGACTTCGTGGCGGTCTTCCTGGCCGCTGAGGCGGGTCAGGATGTGGTTGTCCTTCATCTTCTGCACCGCCGAAGCGACACGGCGGTTGAAGCCGGCGCGGTCGGTGGACAGGTTCTTTTCGTAGATGGCCAACGCTTCGGCCATCTCGGCATCGGCGACCACCGCGCGGTTGCCGCGCGCATCGGCCTCGGCCAGCTGCTGGCGAAGGTACAGCAGCAGCACCGAGTCGATGAAGGTCAGCGGCGAGGTGCGCAGCAGCACCGGCGCATCGACGTCTTCGGTATCGGCCTGGCGGGTGAACGCCACGCCGCTGTCACGATCGAGCACCAGTTCCAGGAACAGGTCCGCCAGCGACGAGCGGATGGCCGCCTCGCTGCGGATCAGCGCCGGCCACAGTTTGGCGTGGCGCAGCTGGTCGATGCTGGGGCCGATCAGCAGCTGGCACAGCGCGCGGCGTGCATCCAGCGGCAGGCGCCCGGTATCGCCGAGGTAATACACGTCGTTGCCACGGCGGGGCTGCGCCACGGCCGCCACCGGCTCGGCCTCGTAGGCGTCTTCCGCCACGTCGGCCTGCGGTGCGTCGATGGGATCTTCATGCCAGCTCATGGCGTCTCTCCTGAGTGAACCAAACCAGCGGGATGCGGGCGCGACGGATCTGGCCGTCGCCACCACGCCATTGCGCAAGCTCCTGCTCGCCGGCAACCACGTTGCCGAAGCGCGTGCCCAGCGACAGGTAGCCGATGACGCTGCCGAGGCCCTGCGGCGCTTCGCGCTGCGACAGGGCCTGGGCGATGCTGAGCCGCGGCTGTGCATCGAGCAGGTCGTGCAGGTCGCGGCGCAGGGTACGGAAATCGATTTCGGACGAAGCGACCAGATCACCGACGCTTTCCAGGCTGATGGCCGCGGCGTCGTTGTACTCGACATTGCCATCGACCTGGGCGCTGCGCGGATCGTGCAGCCTCCACTGCGACCACGAGCGCAGGCGGCTGGTGGTCAACTGCAGGTCACGGCCGATGCCACGCTGTGCGGGGAATTCGTCGCGCAGAGCCAGTGCTTCGGACTGCGCCTGCTTCAGCAGCTGGTTGAGGCGACGCTGTTCCAGGTAGCCACGGCTCTGCACGAAGCCGCGCAGGCTGCGCGCGAAGTTCTGCAGCACGTCGTGCACCTGGCCACCGCGTTCGAGCATGGTGCTGGTGAAGCTGCGCAGGAAGTTGCGTTCGTTGCGGTCCAGGCGGCGCGCAAAGCCACGCGCCAGCACCGCTTCCAGCGCGGCATCGAGCTGGGCGCTCTGCTCGGCGTCGTTGAGCAGGCGCCAGAACGCCTGGAAACTGCGCCCGGCGTCACTTTCGCCGATGACATCCACGCCTTCGAACAGCTGCGACAACACGTCGCCGCGCTCGCCCTCGTCGTCGATGATGCGTTCGCGGAAATCGCGATTGAGCTGCTCGAAGTCATCGCGCACGCGGCGGAAGTCCTCGGTCAGCTCGTCGGCCAGGCCGATGATCTGGCGGGTGCGTTCCAGCGCGCGCTTGCCGTCCAGCGCAACCACGCGGCCAGTGCCGACCCGGGCGATTTCGGCATCGATGCGGTCGCGCTCGTCGTGCAGCGCGGACAGGCGCGCATCGGGGTCGGCTTCGGTCTGCGCAGCCAGCGCCGAGAGCTGCTCAATGACCAGCGCCAGGCGGCTTTCGGTGGCGGCCACGCGGGCCTGCTCGAGGCCGTCCGCGAAGCGGATCGCCTGCAGTGCAGCAGTGGACAGCTCGTACTGCTCCTGGTCGGCGCCTTCGGGCAAACGGCGTTCCAGCCAGCCCTGGGCCAGCCAGTGCGCGATGTAGGCCTGCGCGGTACGCGGCAGCTCGCGCGAGAGTTCATCGCCGGCCAGCTGGTCCAGCGCGCGCTGCAGGCGCTCGTTGAGCACCGACGAAGGCAACGTGCGCTCGCCGTCCATCAGCAGGCCCTGCAACAGGCCGATGATTTCCGGGGCGTGGTCGGCGGCAAGCAGCTTCCACTGGGGCTGTTCGCGCAGGTGGCGGTAACGGGCAATGCGTTCGCGATGCTTCATGCAGCGAAAGAAGTCTGTAGGGCTGACAGGGACGAGCCGCCATGCACGGCTGCCGCGGGGGCAGCCGTGGGCATGCCGGCCTGCAGGGGCCGGCGCGGTGCGGGCAAGCGGCTCAGCGCTTGCCGCCCACTTCGATGAAGCGCAGGAACTCGGCGCGGGTGCGCGCGTCGTCGCGGAAGCTGCCCAGCATCTTGGAGGTGACCATGCTGACGCCGCGCTTGTGGATGCCGCGCGTGGTCATGCACTCGTGGGCGCCTTCGACGACCACGCCGACGCCGATCGGCTGCAGCACATCCTGGATGCACTGGGCGATCTGCGCGGTCATCTTTTCCTGCACCTGGAAACGACGGGCGTAGGCTTCGACGACGCGGGCCAGCTTGCTGATGCCCACCACCTTGCCGGCCGGCAGGTAGCCGACGTGCACGCGGCCGATGATCGGCGCCATGTGGTGCTCGCAGTGGCTTTCGTACTCGATGTCCCGCAGGACGATCAGTTCGTCGTAGCCGGCCACTTCCTCGAAGGTCCGCTCCATGTAGGCGCGCGGGTCGTCGCGGTAACCGCTGAACCAGTCGCCATAGGCTTCGGCGACACGGCGGGGGGTATCCAGCAGGCCTTCACGGGACGGGTCCTCACCGGCCCAGCGCAGCAGGGTGCGCACGGCATCCTCAGCCTGGTCCTGGGTCACGTCGCCCTGCGGGGCGGCCTTTTCGTTGTTCTTGCTCATTGCGTACAGCGTCCCGAACGGGGGGCGAGCATCGTACCCGACCGGGGGGGGGGTCGTCCTGTTGGGACGGTTCATCGGGGGTCTCTTGCAGCGCCTCGTTGCAGCTGAGCGAGAGGGGGAGGGGCAGGCCAGGCAGGACACGCCGCAAGTACGTCCCTGTAGGCTCGGCCACGGCATCCATGCCGTGGACGGTCCTGCCCGGCCTGCCCCTCCCCCTCTCCGACAATTTCCTGCGGGCGCGGCCGGACCGCCCGAAAGCGGGGTCAAAAGCGGGGGTTCATGGCTTCGGAAGCGGCCCGCCGCCGCCCTGGTGGGTGCGGACCGTTGGTCCGCACTGCTTCCGCTCTTGCTTCTAAGAGCCAACCCACCGCGCTCGCGGGGTGTTGGGCGGGCAGCGGGGGCCGGGCGGGGCAGGACCGTCCGCGGCATGGATGCCGCGGCCGAGCCCCCAAGGGTGAGGGCGCTTTGCTTGCGAGGCATGCCTCGCAAGCGCCCGAACGCACAGCCGCCAGCGGCTG